>JAZDDC010000078.1:0-9930 GCA_036679565.1 Gemmatimonadota bacterium | reverse complement strand
GGCGGAATAATTGCCTCGACAACGCCAACATCATGCAGAATGCCATCTCCGCTACCGCGATCGCAGCCGGTCCAGCGATACGAAGAAATGGTATGCCGCGCTCGCGCACGTGGTTGAGGTCGATGTTATCCGTGCCCGAGCCTGCTCGCAGTATCAATCGGAGTTGAGGACAAGAGGCCATGACGTCCGCCGTGATCTGGACACCACTGCGAAAAACGAGCACTTCACGGTCACCGATCTTATCCTTCAGTTCCGCTTCCGGCGCACCAAACGCGCAGACCACATCGTGGTGCTGGCGCAAATCTTCCAACGCATCCGGATGGAGCGCACTCGCAACAAGAATTTTCACGCCGTAGTCTCACCGGATTCGAGTTCATCGTCAGGACTTGGCGTTTTTGTACCTGGAGTCACGCTGATCATGAGTGCCGCCGCCAAGCTCGTAGCAACTATCGATGCGCAGACACAACACTTCTTCGCTAAGAGCCGGACGTGGCCTGGTCGTCGGGCGAAATACATGGGCGACAGCGCAGCCTAAGTGTAAGTCGTACCGCGCCCCAACGCGAGTGAGCGTTTGATCGTCAAGGTCGATGCACACGTTTGCGGCGCTCTCGGGGCGACAACACCAAACGAAGGGACTCCCAGATGTCAGCGAAGAACGGCTTTGGGTCCCGGCGCGACCACAATGCGTAGGCTTTGGGTCCCTTGCAACTTCGCCACCAATCTCGCAACGTCAATTCCCCTCGGCGCCAATAGGTGACAGCGGACTGCAAGTCGCGCCGCAGATGAATCCACTTTACACCTCCATAGGATTGTTGGCGGCCTATTGGCAGGTCACGGCCCGTCAAATCGCAATACATCGTATAGAGGAGTTCTACGCCGCCAGCTTCTGCGATCGCCGAGCGTCCGGTGGGTCGCCCGACATTTGGTTCCACGATGACGTAGTCTCCTTTGCGGCTGTCCCGCTTAATTTCGACGTATCCCAAGCCGCGGTGCCCGCATTCGCGAAAAAGACGGAGTGTCAGCTCGAGTACCGTGTCGTCGCGACATTCTTCACCGAGACAACTTTGGCCAGTGCGTACCGGCCACTGACGCAACTTACGAGCGACGAACGTGGCCAAGGGTTCGCCGTCAGCGTCGAGGTAACAGTTGCATGAATAGAGTGTTGAGTCATCGCCCTCGATCCACCGTTGAACGATAAAGGAATCCGTCCAGCGATGGTACTTGTCGTAGATCTCCAGTAACTCTGAGGCGTCAGCGACTTCGAACGCCTTGATGTACGTATTCCGAGACCACTCTCCCGTCCGGTTCGGTGGTTTGACGACACAAGGATATGTCATTTCCTGCGCGACCCGCTGAGCCTCCTCGCGGCTCCTCACCGTCCGCGTGGTGGGAACCGGAAACCCGCGGCTTTCCGCATATTCGTGGAAACGGATCTTATTCGTTAGCATATCGATGGTGTCATGATCGGGCAACGCGATATGATACCAAGCGCTCAGACGATCACGCACACCCGAGATGGTCAAGACGTTTTCGTCTTCGCACGGGACGAGAACGGCTTTGTCACTGAGTTGCGGTCCCAGTGTAACCAACGCTTCCGCAAGTGGCTCTCCGCTCGTGCCGGCGTAAATAATGCGTTCGCACACATTCGTCCGACACGCTGCATGGCGGCGGTCCTTTGCAATCCCGATCACAGGCACATTCCGGTCGGCAAGAATGCGCGCCGTCTGTAGTCCCTGCATGCTGTCCAAGCCAACCACCACGGCTGGGTTGTTGTGTGCGGGTCCGCTACGGCTCATTCCGACGCTGCCTGTTTCGTGGGACGTTAGAAGACACAGCGGTAAATAGATGAAAGGGCAACTTCATGCGACTCGGGGAATGAAGGACAATGGGGCCACTGGTTATCTCGTTTGCGGTTGGACACGCCACACCGTTAAATATCGCATCGCGCGACGACGTGGGACCGGCGCATCTCGAACACAACACCGGCGGACAATACCCCCGCGACCGACCTACGGATAATAATGACTCGATCGGATAAGTCGGTGAAAGAATCCACCCCAGAGTTTACCACCGGTTACATGGCCGCGTTGAACGACCAAGCCTGGGATCAATTCCTATTGGAGGTACCGGGCGGCGACCACACACAGTCAAGTCATTGGGCAACGTTGAAATCACAAAGCGGATGGGAACTGGAACGTCTCGTGGTCATGCGCGGAGACCAGCCTGTCGCTGGGGCACAAATGTTGTTCAGGTCACTCCCCTTCGCAACCGCCGGCAAATACGGTTACGTGCAAAACGGACCGGCGTTCCGGTTTGAGTCCCTCGATCTCCAAAGGCAGATACTCGAAGCAATCGCTTCGGCGGCAAAACGCCATCGCGTTCGGTATCTGGCTGTGATGCCTCCACTCGACGGCATGCACATCGAGCAGGACCTTACATCGTTCGGGTACCGTATCAGCGCCATGAGCATCAGTCTCAAAAGTACAGTGTTGTTGGATCTCTCGAGAGATCTCGATGACATAATGGCGGGGATGAAGTCCAAGACCCGATACAACCTGCGGCTTGGACTTCGTCAGGGCATTACGGTGCGCGAGGGCAATCAGTCAGACATTGGACTCTTCCATCAGCTCTTACGTGCAACAAGTCACCGGCAACATTTCCACGCCGACGACGAAGCCTACCTCAATGATTTCTGGCGCATACTCAGTCCGGTCGGACTCTGCAAGTTGTTCGTGGCCGAACACGAAGGGGACCCTCTCTCCGCCATGCTGGTTGTTCCGTTCCGTAACTCCGTCATATACAAACGTGGCGCATGGGGCGGTAAACGTGTAAAACTACGACCCAACGAGGTTATGCACTGGCACGCGATTCAATGGGCCAAGGCCGCGGGATACGACAACTACGACTTCGGTGGTCTGGATCCGGTTGTTGCCCGCGCCATAGTAGAAAAACGGGAGCCGCCGTCACAACATGTGAGTTCGGTTGCCAGGTTCAAGCTCGGTTTTGGCGGGGTGGTAACGCTGCTTCCGGATACCTACGACTACGTTTTCAATCCTGTTCTACGGCCGCCGTATCGAGTCTTGATGGCGGGAGTGCGCAATTGGTCATTTGGCAGGCGTCTTTTTGACCGAGTGCGCAACTATCGCCGCCATCGGGCCGATGGCTGATGCTCGGAAGCAGCATGATCACCCATCAGCGATCGCAGGCATCTCACAAAATTGGACTCACGTTCGACAGAATGGTGCCATTTGTTGGTAGAGTGTGCTGAGCGACACCGGATAGGGCCGGGCCACCGTAAATGCCGGTTTGTTACGCAATACCGGTCCCAACAGTTGTCGTTGTGTATCCCACAGATTCTCCAGTAGGTCATTGCGACGATCCGGAAACGCAAACTTGTAAGCATTGTACAGACGTACCAACCCGCTGTATTCGAACTCATGCGATGCCAGCATACGCTCCGCGATAGCATCAGCGTCGGATGGTTCGACGATGATCTCAGGATCCTCGTGCATCACTATCAGGAAGACCGTATCAATGGAGACCGGTCGTTCGCAGAATTGGGTTTTAAAAAACGAGCGGGGCATCACCCAGATTTTCATCTCCTTCCTGAGTGACGGAAGCCCTCGATGCAACGCCTTCGCAACGAACAAGCCGCCTAAACCGCTCTTCACGAACAGTTTGTTTACCCGATCAGCAAGGTGAACGCCCGCGATGAACAAACGCCGTTGAATCCCTACTTTTGGATTCAAATTTGGAAGTTGTCGGAACTGCCACTCTTTAATAGAGGTGCGGGTAGGGATTCCAAACATTTCGCCGCTGGGCGACAGGATGACCCATTCGTCGCCCACATACTCCGCGCCACGTTCGGCAAACGCCAGTAGTGCTTCCGTCTTCCCGCCAGTCGCCCAGGCAACAACTAAGACACCGGTTCCCTCGAACATGAATGCGGATGCATGTACCGGGATATGGTCCTTGCGAATGAACGTGAGGTTGAGAATGAGGTTGAGCATCGGGATTGACCGAATACCGCGTTCGCAGACGATCTCGCACGCGCCACCGATACAGTCAAAAGGGATTCGAACCTTGCCACCGATACCACTGCTCGGCAGTACGTAAAATCCGTTTTCATCGTATGCGGCGTTGTCGAGTCCCAAAAAGGTCAGCGTTGACGTGGCGATCGAATCACAAAACCGAATCGTAATGTCAACGGGGTTCGTTGTTGCCGAAGGTTGCAGTCCAAGCTGGCGAGTTACCGTCGCAATATCTTGGTTGGTTGCATCGACTAAACGGATGCAAACAAGGTCGTGAAGATTGAAAACGATCGGGTCGTTCATCGTTGACACGGGAACGGGGAGACTCGGGCAAGCGGCCTCCGCAAGCTACGTCGCGCTGCATCGCTTGTCACGCATTGTACGAACAAATCCGTCAGTACTCTGTTTTCTTTGGGCTCACTTGACGCAGCCAGGTGTTACACGCATCGTCCTTGAGTGAACATCGCCGCACGCCCGCGCAAGTCAGATTGCTGAACCGGCAGCCACACGTGGATCCCTCACTGTCATTCCTCTCTCTCGACAAGTGGCAATCGTTCGTCGAGTCGTGCGAGGACAGCACCGCCTTTCACCATCGCCACTGGATCGAGTTAATCGCCAAACACTATCGGTGGAAAACACAAATCCCAGCGATCGAACGGGACGGTAGGATCGCGGCGGCCATCCCGTTCATCGAGACGACCGGTATCCTGGGTACAAAAAAACTAATATCCTTACCGTTTACGGATTGCGTACCACCCCTGGGCAATCAGGACGACACGCGTGCAAGGCTGCTTGATGCCCTTCGTGTAAACCCGAGGTTCAAAGGTCACGCCGCGATCGTGGTGCGGTCGGACGAACCCATTCCCGCAATTGCCTGCGAAAGTCATTGGTACCGGCACGTGCTGGATATTGGGCGGCCAATGGCTGACATAGAGGCAACGTTTTCGCAGTCACTTGGCAGAAACCTGCGCAAGGCAGAGTCAACCCAGCTTACGTTTCATCGTCGAACGGACGGCGCGGCCGTTGAAGTCTTTTACAAGCTGCATGTTATCACTCGAAAGAAACTTGGAGTACCTGTTCAACCCAAAAAATTCTTCTTGCAACTACACACGAACATCATCGCGCAGGGCTTGGGATATGTAGGCATAGTGTTGCGCGGCAATCGACCAATCGCCGCTGCGGTGTTTCTGACATACAAGCAAACTCTCACATATAAGTACGGTGCGTCGGATCCGGAATTTCTTCGTGTCCGGCCAAACGAGTTTCTGCTTTACAACGCCATTGCCCACGCCAACAAGCAAGGTTTGCGGCGCTTTGATTTTGGTGTCACAGCAAAAGACAACGAGGGGTTGCGAAAGTTCAAGTTGAAATGGGGTTCAAGCGAGAGTCAGGCGTACCACGTGTATTTGGCCGGACAACCGTCGCCCACGCAGTCAAAGTCCCGGATCCTCGCATTCTCCTCAGTGGTCATACGCAACTCACCCACCGCGGTTTGTCGCGGACTGGGCGAGGTATTCTACAAGTTCAGCCAATGATTGCCGGAATTGATGTCACGAGGCCATGAGAATCGTAATCGCCACGCACGATAACGATCGGCACTACTATTTCTGCAACCAACTCATCGAGCAAACCAGCAACGTCGTTGGTGTGATCACAGGGGCCAAGCCCGTGTACAGGAGCCGGTTCGAACAGCTCAAAAGAACTTTTCGAAACAACAATGCCGCATTTTACGCAAGGAATAAGGTTCTGGATCTTCTTTTCCGGAAAGCCGGCCGCGCATATTGGACAGAGAAGAAGGTCGCTGAACAGCGTTACTTCGGTGGCTCCGCCGATCATTTCGATCGCCACCACGGTGACCTGATCGTCGCTAGCATAGACAGGGAACGGCGCTCCATCAATAACCCCTATTACATCGACAAGATCAAAGAGCTACGTCCAGACGTGATAGCCGTGATGGGCACGTGCCTGCTCGGCCAGGGTGTAATATCAGCCGCGCCACACGTGCTGAACATGCATACGGGTCTGTCTCCATACTATCGGGGTGGCCAGACAAATCTTTGGCCCATACTCGAAGGCGACTTTGGGTATTTCGGAGTCACCATTCATGTCATGTCGCTTGGGATCGATTCCGGTGAAATCGTCTTTACTCAACGACCGGAAGTGGAAGAAAAAGACACATACGCAGACATCAACTGTAAATGCATCATGCTCGGCACGAATAAAATGATCGACGCGGTGAAACGAGTCGAATCGGGACGTCTCGAAACGACCAAACAGTGGACAAAAGGAAAGCTGTTTAACAACCGTGACATGAACAACTACGTTGCTTACCGTTACTTCAAGAAACGACAACAGTTTATGTCCGACTATTGCCGCATGGTTCGCGAAGAACGCTTACCATCAGTCAGATTGATTGGGTAGTGCGTCGATTCCTGACGGACACACTGTCAACCGTCAACCGCCTGCAACACGCCTTCACCGGGCACGTGTTGCTGTACCATTCGACGTTCTCCGTTGTACCGGGCGAGATCCGACGGAACCTGCACAACGTGACCCCGGAGGTGCTTTCGCAGCAACTTGCGTGGTTAAAAAAGTATTTTGACATCGTGGATGTCGATGAGTTGTTCGGGGAAAACATTGACGTTACAGGCAAGGTTGCTATCACATTCGACGACGCCTACCAATCCGTTTTCAGCGAAGCTTTGCCAATAGTTGAAGCGCTCGATATACCCTGTACGATTTTTCTCAACGGAGCGTCACTTTCGGGTAAGCCCTTCTGGAGAGACAAAAGCCGTTATCTCATCAATCAATCTCTGGTCGATGATTTCCTGACTTTTTGCCCCTCTTACGCAGAAACGCACAACCTCACCACGGACAACTTCTACCGCGCCAGTAAGCTACCCCGCGTCAATAGTGCGGAATTTGACGGGGTCGTCGATGAGTACATGACGAACAAAGGAATTCAACCCAACGCCGTTGAGTATTGTGTGAACAACCGACAGATGTTGCGGGATCACCCCTTAATAACCTACGGCAATCATACGTATCGTCACTATGTTCTTTCTTCGCTGAGTGATGAGCAGCAAGAACACGAAATCGGTGACAACCATCGGATGTTGAACGAGCTAGGACTGAAGGTCTCCCGCGTATTCTCCATTCCATTTGGCGGCGATGCAGACTTGAACGAAGCCACGACACGGATACTCGACCAATATGGCTACGAAGGATTTCTATACTCGAGAGGAGCAATTAATTTTGGCCGCGCAAGTTGACCAATATGGCTACGAAGGATTTCTATACTCGAGAGGAGCAATTAATTTTGGCCGCGCAAGTTCACGGCAACGGTTGAACGGGTTGATGTATCGCGAACGGTATATGGTGCGATCTACGTTTGCCGGGTTCCAAACACAGATTCTTCGCTTGTGCGTGAAGGGTGTTGTACGACGTTGATGTGCCAACTGATCAACACGTAGCAAGCCCATTCAAAGCCGGCTTCCCTCTACGTCCGCCGACTGAGACATCCGATCGATAACGGCAATGAGGGCCGCAACAATCCAAAAAAGCTCCGCGGGCGGGCCTGACCTGAGCAGATCTACAGACATGTGGGTCATGAACCCCAACACTCCCGCCATCAAACCGAGAGCGAGCGGCGACAAGGCCGCATCGTTGCGACAATAGCTCCGCCACGCACGGCGAACCGTAGTGGCCAGGAAAGCCAAGTAAAAGAGCAAAGCGAAAAAACCAGATTCAGCCCAGAGAAGCAGGTATCGGTTGTGCACGGTGCTCAACCACTCGGCGGCTAAAGGACCCACCGCGTATTCACCGATGTTGAGAGCAAAGTTGTTTGCGCCAACTCCAAGTAACGGTTGGTCCGCGATCATCCCCGCGGCGATCTTCATCAAGGGCCAACGCGCGAACGCCGCGCCATCGTCCGATGCCGTCAACCGTGTCAGGATGAGATCTTGAAAAACTAGCACTACGAGGATGGCCCCTACGACCAATCCCACGACGGTGATCGGAGGGAGCCACCGACGCCGCAACGCAAAGAAGCCAAAAACACCTGCGGAAACTCCAAATCCGATCCAACCACCCCGCGACAACGTCAAGACCAACGCCGCGCCACCCAGGAACACGCACGCAAGGCCCAACAACTTGTACCCACGCTGCACGCGACTCAACAAGAGGCCCAGCGCCGGAGCGATCAACAGCGTCATGAATGCGGCAGCGCTGTTCGGTCCCCCAATCGTACCGCCCACACGACCGCTCCCATCGATGCGTGCCCTTATGCTCATGATCGTGACGTCGTCACCCACGACGGGTAGGGCGAGCATGACCATCGCTTCGACAAGCATCCCAACCAACAACAGCGTGACAACAAACTTCGCGTCCTGCCGCGTGCGTACGGCGTGGCGCAGATAAATGTAGAGCAGGAAAAATTGGATCAATCGAAACGCTTCGAAGGATCCCAGCGTCCGATCTCCGGCGAAGATAGCGGAGAGCGCCACGATCGCCACGTAGACGGTGAGTGAAGCATCGCTCCGAACTAACGACAAAAACCGGGCACCACTCTCATTCTTGGCGATCGCATCGACAACCCACAGGGCATAGAGCACGAAAAGCGCCACGGTCGTCAACGATATGTATAGTCCGCCGACAGCATTGAGCGCGGCCATCTCATCTTGGTAGAGGAGATTGATATTGATCGAGAACGGAACGCCGAGCAAAATCGCAACGAGCAACAGCTTGCGTGTATTGCCAATCACGACGGTGGCGCAAAATACGAGGGTGGCGAGCAAGAGCAACGGAACCCATTGCCCCGGCATGGACAGGACCCTCAGGATATACTCTGCGAGGATCAGCGCGAGTACCCCAGCCAGGATGAATGGAAGCTTCCCACGTCCACCGACGGGGGTGCCTGATGGATTTGCGAGTTCGGTCCTGCTTTGGCGCACCGGGAGTGCCATCACGATCCTTTATCTGGAACGACAAGACGGTTTGCGAATTATATCAGGAATGTCGTGGAAATACTCGCGGACCATTAGATTGAAACCCGACCCCTCTCACACCTCGCTGCGAGGATAGCCGGGACGGGCAACAACCACCTGGGGCCCAATTCATGGCAGTGAGTGGCATTCGCCGTGTGGCGCGCAACGCCACGTCACTTCTCACAACAGACGTGGTTACACGCGGCACAACGTTCGTTATGTACGTCGTGATTGCTCGTCGTCTCGGAACACATGAGTTCGGCCAGATGGCATTGGCCCTCAACCTCTTCCACGTTTTTCACATCGTCTCGGTCCTCGGACTCCGGAACTTCATCATTCGCGAAGTGGCAAGGGAAAAAGCGACGACGGGCAAGTATTTGTTGAACGGGAGCATGATCGTGTTCGTGTCTTCACTTCTTGCCGTCGGATTCGCGGCCGTGTTCGTCAGAGTGATGGGCTACGCCGGAGATACGAGTTTCCTGATAGTGCTCCTGTCTTTCGGGTTGGTACCGTACGCACTCTCGATTGTCTGCGAGGCTGTGTTCCGAGCATGGGAGCGGATGCACTACATCGCATACACATACGTCGCCGCGAATCTCGTGAAGATGGTTTTCGTGGTCGCACTCCTGTACCTGGATTTTGGCTTGGTTGAAGTCGTATTCGTCTTGTTGGCAACTCGAGTCGTCACACTCGCTTTGCATTGGTGGGTCGTTTCCCGCCATATCGATGCCACAGGGATGAGTGCAGACTGGACGTTCTGCAAGAACATGCTCACCAAATCGTTCGCGTTCTTTGGCATGGACAGTGTACACGTTGTCCGGTCGAGCTTCAACACGATTCTGTTGTCCAAATTTGGCGGGGAGACTGCAGTCGGGCTGTACAGTGCTGCCACACAGATACGCTTACCCATCACC
>JAZDDC010000077.1:0-5005 GCA_036679565.1 Gemmatimonadota bacterium | reverse complement strand
GGATGACGTCTGATGCGACGTCCCGGGGGTCCGACAACGATTTTGACGTTGGATTCGACGCCAAGTACGGACTTACGTCGCGGCTCACTTTGGACCTGACCGTGCTAACCGACTTTTCCCAAGTCGAGGTGGATCAAGAGCAGGTTAATCTCACGCGGTTTTCCTTGTTCTTTCCTGAGCAACGCGATTTTTTTCTGGAAAACGACGGGGTGTTCGGTCTTGGCGACGTCTCGATACGTAACTACAGGACTGGTTCTTCACCACGCGATTTTCGACTGTTCCACTCACGGCGAATTGGTTTGTCGGCTGATAGGCGGCCCGTGCCGATTGGTGCGGGTGCACGATTGACCGGCCGCGCAGGTAGTTTCGAGATCGGCTTGCTCAACATGCAAACACAACGCGACGGTGACCTACCGGGGGAAAATTTTACGGTTGCACGTCTGCGGCGCAACCTATCCGGTGGCTCTGACGCCGGGTTCATGTTCGTCAATCGGCAGGGTACAAGCGTGGGCGCCACAGACTCATATAATAGAAGCTTTGGAGCCGACGCCAATTTTCAGCTTTTGCGTTCCATGGTTGTCAGTACATACTACGGTAGGACGGACGAACCGGGTGTCAGTGGCGATCGCAATGCAGGTTATCTACAGATCGCCTGGCGCGACCGTGTGTTTGATGCATCAACTTTTGTGAAGCATGTGGGTGAAAGTTTCAATCCGGGCGTAGGGTTTATTCGCCGCACGGCAATGCGTCAGGCGTTTGCGACTGTTGGCATTCACCCCCAGCCGAAGGTGTCTTTTCTCCAAGAAGTAAATCCGTATATCGACGTGAGCTTCATTTCAGATCTGGATTGGAACCTTGAAACACGTGAACTGACCGGTGGATTTGGTACCACCTTCTCCGATGGCGGCACGCTAGCGCTTGAATATACAGACACGTTCGATCGATTGGACACCGAAACGCTCATCGTGGGCGAGTTGGTGAGCCCTGGCGAGTATCAATTCGCGGAAGCATCCGCCACGTATGTGGCCAGTGGCGCACGTGTGATTTCCGGGACGGCCAGCGTAAGTCATGGAGATTTTTACGATGGCACACGCACGTCGGTGGGCGGTCGAGCCGTGATCCGGCCGGATTATCATCTGCAACTCACCGTGGCTGCCGAGCACAACGCCATTCAGCTTGGTGGCAACGACCTCACCGCGGATCTCTTCAGTGCGCAAGTTCGTGCCGCATTTTCTGCGGTTCTGTTCGCCAGTGCCTTTGTGCAATACAATCGGTCGGTAGCGGAAGTCGTTAGTAGTGTCCGTTTCAATTTCTTGCACGCGCCCCTCAGCGATCTTTTTCTGGTCTTCACCGAGCGACGCAATGTCGAGTTGGACACGATCATCGAACGGGGCGTGAGTTTGAAACTCACGAAGTTGTTTGGGTTTTGAGCGCCGGTTGGCACCCTGCGCCCCACAGCCAATCGTCATGGAATCCGCTGGACAAATACCGTCATCGGTGAACACTCGGACCAAGTGGAGTGTAGATCAGAACACCGAATCGATAAAATTGAGCTAGGAAGGCAAGTCCAGGTGGTACTTCCACTTAAGCGGGACGCCTGCTTATTTCTTTTGACAAAATTCTCATTGACTCCAGATAGGTGGCCATGGTTCGCATTGACGGTGAATCGAAGGTAAAACGCAGTTGCGGCACGGCTTTGGTAGGGTTTGGTATGCTTTTGTGCTCGACTGCGTCGGTTGCGCAGGCAGATTCCACACAGGCCGACTCCGTACAGGGCATTCCACAGGTCGTAATCACCTCCCCGGCAGACGGATACCGAAATCACGCGCAACTTGTACAGGAGCTGCGCCGACTCGAGCAGGCGTACCCGGGTTTGGTTGCGTCCGCCGAGGTGGTGCGCTCGCCGGGCGGCCGGGCTGTGCAAGCCGTTCGTGTTGCCGCGGGAGCGGCCGTGGAGACACGGGCGGCACTTTTAGTCGTGGCCAATGCATGGGGCCCTCATCTGATTGGGTCTGAAATTGCGATCGGCGCTATCGAACACCTGGCCTCATCGTATGGCCAAGACCCAGTGGTCACTCAGCTGTTGGACGACCACGCGGTTTACGTCGTCCCGCGAGCGAATCCGGACGCTGCGGAGGTGTTGTTCGCAGGCAATCTTTATGAGCGAGTCCGCAACGACGCCCCGGTGGACGATGACCAAGATCAGACCGAAGACGAAGACGGACCCGAAGACCTGGACGGCAACGGTATGATCACCATGCTCCGTGTTACCGATGCTGCCGGCGATTGGGTGGCTGATTCGACCGAACCGGATCTGGTTCGCAAAGCGGACCGACTTGGTGGAGAGCGCGGCGGTTACACCCTGCATGTAGAGGGTGTCGATTCTGATCGTGATGGTGTGTTAAACGACGATCCACTTGGTGGCGTCGATATCAACGCGAACTTTAGCTATGGGTATGAATACTTTAAACAGGGTGCGGGACTGCATCCGCTGTCGTCCCCGGAAGCGCGGGCGATTGCACAGTTATTTATCGATCAACCCAACATTGCGGCGGTCTATGTACTCGGCCCCCAAGACAATTTGATGAAGCCCTGGTCGCACAGCGCGGCAACCGGTATTGGTGGCAATGCTCAGGGTACTTCGGCGGGCGGCCCGTTGACTTCGGTACTCTCTGAAGACGAAGACTATTTCCGCGTTGTCTCTGAGAGATTCGCAACGACCACCGGGATGACTGGCGACCCACCGTCAAAAAAGATGGGCGGTGATGTTCTTTCGTTCTCCTACTATCACATGGGGCGTTGGGCATTCGGTTCTCGTGGTTGGTGGATTCCCGACTTGGGTGAGGCGGGAGACGATGACGCGGCACATGATCGCAATGCTATCCAATGGGTCAAAGCGAACGTACCGGGTGGTTTTGTTGATTGGTCGGTCGTGCAACATCCGGACTATCCGGACGCGCAAGTGGAGGTCGGCGGGTTGCGACCGTACGTCACCATTAACCCACCGGCCGAGTTGATTGACTCTGTTGTTAGTGCGCACTCTCAGTTTGTGGTCGAACTCGGGAGTATGTTGCCCAAGGTTTCCTTCGGAGCAACGCAAGTTGAGTCACTCGGCGATCGGGTGTTTCGTATCACAACGAATGTGCACAACGATGGTTACCTGCCAACGGTGGCGGCCATTGGTGCACGTGTCCGATGGCCGCGACGCATCAGGCTGGAGGTAAGGGCGGCCGGACCACAGAGCGTGTTGTCGGGGCAAGCGGTTGAGCTAGTCGGCCCGATTGCGGGCAGTGGTGGTTCCATTGAACGTTCTTGGGTCGTGGTCGGCGCACCGGGTTCTACGGTGACCATTAGAGCATCGAGTCCGGTGGCGGGGGCTGCCACAGTGACGGTCACATTACAATGAGGATGTCTAGAATGCGGTTTGCACTTATTCTCGCGATGACGTTCGCACTGACCGGTAATGCGCGCGCACAAGTCGGTGCGCTCGAAGCGCTGGGGGCGCCTCCGGCACCGCGGGTGGACGTTTCGTGGGACCGTTACTACGACCATGCAGCTATCGGACAAATCGCACGTCAGTTGGAACAGGCATGGCCCAACAGGTGCCGTGCAAGTTCGATCGGTCAAAGTGTCGAGGGTCGCGATTTATGGCTGATAACGGTCACCAACTTCGATACGGACGAGCGATTGAAGCCGGGCATGTATATCGACGGAAACATTCACTCCAACGAAGTCCAAGGGGCAGAGACCGCTCTGTACACGGCGTGGTATCTCTGTGAGATGGCAGACCGGGTTCCGTATATCGACAGTTTGCTGAACCGCCGTGTCTTTTACATTGTGCCCACCATCAATCCAGATGGGCGTGAGGCGTATCTGACGCAGGCCAACACGCCGAATTCGCCTCGTAGCGGTTTGGCGCCGCGGGATAACGATGGCGATGGACTCGTCGATGAAGACGGTTACGACGATCTGAACGGGGATGGTCACATCACGATGATGCGGCGGCGGAGTGCCAGTGGCCGGTACATCGCATCGCCGGTAGACCCACGCATGATGATTCTTGCAGATCCTTCGCAACCGGGCGAGTTCGAGTTACTCGGAACTGAGGGGTTCGACAACGACGGTGACGGATCGGTCAACGAAGACGGTGTTGCGTTTTCGTACGACCCGAACCGCAATTGGCCGTGGCGTTGGCAGCCGCGGTACGTCCAGGGTGGTGCGGACTACTTCCCCGGATCCCTGCCGGAGACGCAGGCGGTGATGCAGTTCATCTACGACCACCCGAACATAGCGGGGGCGCAGAGTTATCATAACTCGGGCGGCATGATTTTGCGTGGGCCAGGCGTGCCGCAGGATGAGTTGCAGCAAGCGGACGTTCAGGTGATGGATGCCATCGGTGAGGTCGGTGAGGCAATCTTGCCGGGTTACCGATATCTCGTTGTTTGGTCTGACTTGTACACGGCTTGGGGTAGTGAACTCGATTGGCTGTACGGTGGACGTGGTATTCTAACGTTTAGCAACGAACTTTTCACATCGTTCAAGTATTTTGAGTCCACGCCAACATCGGAACGTTACGATAGGGCGGACTACCGGTTTGATCGGCTGCTCTTGTTCGGTGAAGCAATTGTTCCATGGACCGCGGTGGAACACCCGCAATATGGCAGCATTGAAGTGGGCGGCGCAAAGAAAAACTTTGGGCGTGCCGTGCCGGCGTTTCTATTGCCTGCCGAAGCGCATAGGAACATGGCGTTCACGATCTTTCATGCCGATCAACTGCCGCTTATCGAAGTGGATGACATTACCATCCGTCAATTGGCTGGTGGCTTGAACGAGGTCACAGTCGTCATAGGTAATCGGCGTCTCGTCCCAACTCATACGCAACAGGATGTGGAGAACGGGATCACGAGACCGGATTGGGTTTCCATTGACGGTGGGCAAGTGCTGGCCGGGTTCCTCGTACCCAATCCGCTAAGTGGCATTGGAGTCGAACAGAAACGAAACCCGC
>JAZDDC010000076.1:0-2843 GCA_036679565.1 Gemmatimonadota bacterium | reverse complement strand
GCCTCTGTGCTTTCCGTTGGCGCGGACGCACATCGACTTATTCTTACATCGGACGAAACCGGCGCCGCCGGCATCAACCTTGTAGACGGGAGTGACAACGTCCTGCGTACCCTTGGCTATCTCGACGCAACCACAGATATCAAACGGTTGTCTGGCAATCGAGCGGAGGGAGATCGGTTTGCATCCGCCACGGAAACTGTGGCCTCAATGCTTGGTCTAGCCGGGACCTATGGCCCAACGAATGTGACCATCGGCGGACAAACCGTTACCATCGATCTTTCAACCGAGTCGCTCACCGATATTGCAAGTAACATTGCCGCGGCAACCGGCCTCACTGCGACCGTTGAAACGGATGGTGACGATTCCTATTTGTCCATTCAAGGTACAACGCAATACATAGATGCCGGTCGCACACTGGAACTTTTGGGTCTTTTGGCCGCGGGCCGCTCGGCGTTGTCACAAACCGTCACCGGGACGACGTTCAGCGACAGCGCCAGTAACCCAGCCACGACATCCACAGCGCTGACCAGTTTGTACAACGGCGCCGTACCCGGGGGCTCCGTCGCAGGCGACACATTCACAATTAGCGGCACACGTGGTGACGGTTCCGCCATTGATATGACGTATACCGTCGGGGCCACGGATACCGTTCAGGATTTGCTCGATTTTCTAAACAACAGCACTGACGGTCTCGGCGCAGGCACCCGGACCGCCACGGCAAGCATAACTGCAAGTGGCGCAATTCAGGTCACTGATGACACAACCGGCGATAGCCAACTCAACTTGTCCATTGCTGCCAACAACGAGGGCGGGGGTTCGCTGAGCTTCGGGGAGCTTGCCGTGAGCACGCTGGGCCGCACTCGTGAGATCATAGGCGGCCAAGACAGCACGTTTCGCATCGATGGTGTAACGATCAACCGAGCTTCCAACGCTGTTACCGACGTTTTACCTGACATTACACTCCTGCTCAACCGCGTCGAACTAGGGACCGTGGCAACAATCCGTATTGAACGGAGCATCGGGGAAACCGAAGCCGTTGCTAAAGAGTTCGTGGAGACATACAACGCCGCGATCGACTTCATGAAAACCGTGACGACGTTCGACCCAGAGGCGGACGTGCAGCCGATGTTCGTCGGAGATACATCTCTGCGTGGCATGCAAAATCGTCTTTCTCGGTCAATCGTATCTACAGTCCTTGGCGTCGATAGCGATTTCGCGTTCTTGAGCATAGCCGGTATCTCGCTGACCAGGGATGGACGCCTCGAACTCGACTCGTCCAAGTTGAACACGGCGTTTACCGAACGATACAATGACCTGGTTGCCCTGTTCACAGAACGCGGACGCGCGGACGACACGAACGTACGCTTCATCGGGTCTGGCGGAGTCGCCATACCGGGAGACTACGCCGTTGATATCACCACAGCCGCTGCGCAAGCGACTATCCTCGGCGCGGGGTTCAGTGGCACGTACGCCGACGACGGTACTTCGGACACGCTGGTGGTTACGGATAGTTCAAGTGGTGGACAGGCTATTGTCGCCCTCACCAACGGCATGACGACAGCCGACATCGTTCAATCGCTCAACACGGAATTCAGCACCGCCAAGGCACATTCGATCGCTACCGCATCGCCGCTATACGCCGATGCCGGCGGGGTGGCGTTCATCACCGAAACGACGACATTCGATTCGTTGTTCAGTGCTGGACTTGCCGCGGCAAATGTCGCCGCCGGCGACACCATCAACCTCGTTGGAACACGACACAGCGGTGGTCAGTTCCAAACTACGTTTACGATTGGGGACCCAGCGACCGACACCATCGGCGACCTCGTCACCAAGTTGCAGCAGGACATCGGATCCGGTTCCATTGTGACGATCGAAAACGGCCAGATCAAGATTACGTCCGCATCGACAGGCGCGTCCTCATTGGCTGTCGTATTAACCGCCAATAACGAGGGCGGAGGAACACTCGACTTTGGCGGTACCGACGTCCTCGTCAAAGGTCGGTTGGCCATGGGCATCGAGGCAACCGCCGTGGGTAACGAAGTACGTATCCAACACGGTGCCTACGGATCGAGTCAAGGATTCGACGTGTCCCTGCAGGCAGGTGGCACCGATGGCACCGCACAGTTGGGACTCACGGTTGGAAACTATGTCGGCGCCGATGTCGCTGGGACGATTGGCGGTTTCGCAGCAACCGGAACCGGCCGGACGTTGATCGGCGATGAGGGGTCAGACGTCAACGGACTACAACTGGAGTTTATCGGGACAACCGCCGGTGCCTTTGGCAACATCGCGCTCACCCTTGGAACAGGTGCGCTCATGGAACGCGCATTGGATGAGATCCTCGAGATCGGGACCGGCCGGTTGGCAGCAAAGGAAGATGGCCTCAAACGACGAAACGAAAGTTTAGAGCGGCGTGCGACGAGACTCGAGGAGCGACTCGAACTCCGACGCCAGATACTCTTACAGCGCTTTTTCCGAATGGAAGAACTCGTCAGTCGATTCCAATCGCAGCAAGCCATGCTTGGCAGCTTCCTCACATCACTCGCACCAATAAGACGATGACAAGTATCCCAGCACTCCGATCGTACCACACACTTGACGTTTTAGCGGAAAGCCCCGGTCGACGGATAGTCAAGATTTACAGTCACCTGGTCGTGATGCTCAGACGGGCCGAAGAGAATCTTCGGTCCTCCGACTGGGAACTTGCCGCCACGCACTTGGACAAAGCCAGCACGGCCGTCGAAGAGTTGTTGGGCGCTTTGAACTTTGAGGAAGGCGGCGAAATCGCCGAAAGGCTCGGCAGCATCTACACGTTCATGCTTCGAGAATTACTTGCCGTC
>JAZDDC010000075.1:0-8309 GCA_036679565.1 Gemmatimonadota bacterium | reverse complement strand
CCGTGATCGCCTACCTCACCCCAGGTGGCGACGAAGTGCGAGATGTTTTTGTTACGGAGAACCCTCTCCTGTCGATGGTGATGCACTACGGAGTCGTCGGGGAGAGCCTGTTTGGAGACCTGACACGGCGTGTCGGTGAAGGCCAGGACGCGCGCGTTGTGGCGGACGAACTCATAGCCATCGCACGCACTATGGAGCCATCGACTTTGACCGGCCGAGCGCGCCTCCGCTCGCTCGGGGACGACCTGGCAAGAGGTTAGCAACGATTGCATTCGTGTCCTCAACCATCGGGTGCAGCACACCGGTAGACGGTAAGCAATCGAAACAATGTTGCAACAACGTGCTGGTGCGTGAGCGATGGCGCGGGCGTCACGAGAAGCAGGCCGTGCAGCAACTCGTGCCGATTTCCGTCGTCCGGAAAAGCGTCGAGATCCGCGATGGTATAACGTGGGATAACGAGGGCCATATCCATCCTTGGCAATGAGTCGCCCGATGCGCTCGGCCCCGGTGGGCTTGACTTGCAGCCTTCACATCACACGGCCCTACGCGCTCGGTTGTTCCCGTTTAGGCAACGATCGCACTGATTGGTGCAATCGACGTCGATCGAACGGATCAACTAGGTCGAAATTACCGTGGGCCCATCACATCCTAGCTGGCTGGGCATCACCATCTGTTGCACGCGTGCAACTCTTCACATGTGTGCGCGCGGTCAGCACCGCTTGTATGTTGTGATGCCAGCGAAGAACGGATTGTTTAACGATTCGGTCGTCTCAGTTCGAAGCGACGTTGCCTTTGGGGGGACCCAGCCATGAAACACCGACTCATTCTCACTCTCTTGCTTGCGGTTTTCGGCATTCCCGAGCAAGGGTGGGCTCAACGACAGTGGGCCCGTCAGACCAGCGGCACGCCTGTGACACTCAACGATGTGTTCTTCGTCAATGACAACACTGGGATGGCCGTCGGACTCGGCGGAACGGTTCTTCGAACCGAGGACGCCGGTGTCAACTGGGTCCAACAGACGAGCATCACATCCAATCATCTGAACGGAGTCCATTTCGTTGACGTGAATGTCGGAACGGCCGTCGGGAATGGAGGCAGGATCATTCGTACCACGGACGGAGGCCAGACGTGGACTCTTCAAACCAGTAACACGCCGTTCATACTCTATGGCGTCTTTTTCACTGACTCGGATAATGGTTTCGCGGTGGGACAGAACGGCTTAATTCTCCGCACGGCCAATGCGGGACTGTCGTGGACGTCGCGGAACATATCGGTCGTGACTCTTCGTTCTGTGTTTTTCACGGACGGGCAATCCGGAACGGCGGTCGGGAGTGGCGGCAGCATCTTCCAAACAAACGACGGCGGCGATAGCTGGACGCCAAGAACAAGCGGAACGGGTGCACCGATCTTCGACGTATTTTTCCCGAACGCCAATACCGGCATTGCTGTTGGCAGCGTAGGATTGGTTCTTCGCACTGAAGACGGCGGAACTACATGGACATCTCAAACAAGCATCACGCCTGCAGCTCTCTCTAGCGTGGCATTCGTCGGACCGTTGATCGGCACCGCGGTCGGGACAGGCGGAACGATTATCCAAACTGTCGACGGTGAAAACTGGACCCTCGACGTGTCAAACACGTCGTCCACCCTCGAGGGTGTATTCTTTTCTTCATCCAATGCAGGCACTGCTGTTGGTGTGGGTGGGACGATCGTGCGTACAACCTCGTGCACGGTCGGGATATCGCCCATGAACGTTTCGTTCAGCCCGAACGCCGCATCGGCGTCGGTGAACGTGACCACCGGAGTAGGGTGTCCGTGGACGGCGGCAAGTAACGACAGTTGGATTTCGATCGACAACGGCTCGAGCGGCGTAGCGAACGGGACAGTCAATTATTCGATTCAATCGAACACCGGTGGCGCAATCCGCAACGGAACGCTCACGATAGGCGGCCAGACGTTCACCGTGACTCAATCCGCATGTTCGCTGACGATCTCTCCGGCCAACGCGTCGTTTGATGTCACCGGCGGTATCGGTACGGTGACCGTCACAGCCAACGCTACGTGCGATTGGACTGCGGTCAGCAACGCAAGCTGGATCACGATCACCTCGGGCGGCGGCGGTACCGGCAATGGTACCGTCACGTATTCCGCGGGTCAAAACAACAGCGCATCGAGCCGTGTCGGAACGATAACAATCGGTGGCCAAGCGTTCACAGTCAGCCAAACTGCCAGCACCGGCAACCTGCCACCCGTAGTGGTAAACCCGATCGCCGATCAAACACTATTGGCTGAACGAGCGGCCTTCACTCGTGATCTGGCGGCACCTCCGCCCGTCTTTGAAGACCCGGAAGGCGACGCGCTGGTGTACTTCGCTTTCTCGTCGATCAACGCGATCGCGGACGCGACAATCGTAGGTTCCGTCTTGACAGTCACGCCCTTGGCAGTGGGCAGTACGAGTATAACGGTTGGCGCGTTCGACGCACTCGAGAACGAAGCCTCACAAACATTCGTCGTGACGGTCGCGCAGCCATGTTGGGAGCTCGATTCGTTCGAGGGATTGCGGGCTGGCCCGTTAGGCGGACAGAGTTCGTGGTTCCCCGTGCCGGGCCGATCTTCGGCGGTGGTCATTGCGAATCCCTATGGCGCAGGGTCTGTCTTGAGACTGGACGCGTCACCTGGTCAAACGATCATCATGGACAAGGACGTCGTCAATCAAGCAACAGGCACACATAGCATCAAGATGAACGTGTTGGTTGACGGATCGTTGACTCCCGGCGGCGACCCGACCCTCGCAAAGATTGAGATAAGAACCACTGGCAATTCGCGCTGGGACAAGAAGTTTCAACTTTATTTCGGCGCGCACATGCGGATCAATTATGATAACAACGAGGGATCGGCCTTCATCTTTCTGACCGAGAACGAACTCGAATTGCAGAGATGGTACGAGGTCGAAGCCGTGATCGACTTGGCGACAAACCTCGTTGATGTCTATCTCGATGGCGTATTGCGTTTGAGCGATGTGGCGGTCGGCCCCGGGCCGATCACGGATATCGGCTTGTCAGCGTGGGACAGGCCCGGCATAGTGCTGTACGACGACATGAGTTTTTGCAATGAGCAGCCGGTCACGACTGACCTCCAACCGTGCACCGCCCTTAGCACTTTCAACTTCTCCGCCGAGGGTTGGACTGTCGTCGGTGACGCGCAAAACTCAACGGTAATACCGGACCACGTAACGACGGGCGGCAATCCCGGAGGGCACGTGTCCGCTACGGACGACGTCACCGGTGGAACGTGGTACTGGCGTGCACCTCGCACGTTTCTTGGGAACGTATCGTGTGCGTACGGACAACCGCTAGAGTTCGACCTAATGCAGACGCCTACAAGCAACCAATTCAACTCGGAGGACGTAGTCCTCGAAGGCGGCGGCCTTCGATTGGTGCTCGACACTCCATGCAATCCGGGCCTCTGCGGCGGATTGGACTGGACACACTACTCGGTACCGCTTTCAGAAACGGCTGGTTGGATCAAAGACGACACGAAGAACGGAACCATCGCCGGCGATCCGGCCACCCAGCAAGATCTGCAGACGGTGTTGGCCAACATCACAAGCCTGTTGATCCGCGGGGAGTTTGTCAGCGGTCCCGACGTAGGACGATTGGACAATGTTGGATTCAGGGTAACCACGGACATGGTTGACGTAGAGCGAGCACCGATGAGCCGCACGATCGTTGGCGGTGACGACGCTACATACTCTGTAACAGTCAACCCGATCGACGGTGCAGTGGACGAGGAGTTTTCGTTTGCGTGTTCCGACGTCCCAGCACTCGCATCGTGTACGTTTTCGCCGAGCACGGTGGTGGTCGGGCGCCGTTCTGAAACATCGATGTTGACTATCAGTACGACGGCGGGGGTCCAAACGGCGGTTGAATCGCCGATTTGGAACGGCAGGCTACCGGATTACCGTTGGCTCATTTTCGGATTAGCCAGCGTCGCGTTGATGAACGCAATGTTCATACGGATTTCACAGATGAAACGTCGGCGCGCCCGCTGGGCCTTGTCAGCCTACGCCTTCGTTGTAGTGCTAGCCATGGGATGCCGGGAAGCGCTAACTGCACCGGAAAACGGCACCCCACCGGGTACCTACGTCGTCACGATCACGGCAACTGCCAGCTCGGTGCAACAGACGACCAGCGTGACCGTCGTAATCGAGTAGCGACAATGACAACGGCCGCAGGTCGATACGAAGTCTGCAACCTCTTTTTCATTAATCGGTTTGCGTCTCCACATTCCCTGCGACTCGAATCCCAACCCGTGCGGTGGCCTGCGTACGACGACCACCGCGCGATCAGATCCACATACGGGTTTTATTTGCTGCCGCCGACATCTCTACGACGATGGATAATCTGGATGTAGCCCTCGACAGCCATGGTGAGGCGATCGAGATGATCTTTCAATTGCCCCTGGATCTCGTAAGTTCACCGAGAGCGTTTTGAATTAAAATCAACCCGCTGTTGCTCTCCGTACGCCGGATCATCAAGAACCTACCGTCCACGCTCACATCATATGTAGGATGACAACAGAATTCGTCTCCGGCTTGGTAATCGCGCACGGAAAACAGCACGTCTCGTTGCGTAACCGTGAAGCCCGTTCGCGTGTTAACCTTGGCTGACACGAGTTGCCCCTCGAGATTCTTGTAAAAGAGTTCGGTGCCATCGCCACTCCAGACGGGCTCGGTCCCGCCGTTGGTGGACACCGGCCTCTTGTCATCATCGATGTTGGGGAACGGTCGCACATAAATCTCGTATACACCGGTTTCGTCCGCCTGGTACGCTAACCACTTGCCGTCAGGTGAAAGGGTCGGCATCACCTCCTGAAACGTGTCGCTGGCCGCAATGGTTCGCCCCAGGCTGTCGGGATGCGTGTGTTTGACAAAGAGGTCGCGCGTTGGTGGGACACCGGTTCGATAGATAAGCCACTGGCCATCAGGCGACCATTCGCCCTCCCACACATCACGGTCCAGGTCGAGAACCACATCCGCCACTCCGCCGGATACCCTTCGCGAATACAGATCGAACGGTGCATCGTCTGCCGTACGATTCGAGACAAACAACAATCGGTCGTTATCGGGTGACCACCACGCGCGAAAATTAATACCGCGCTCGATGGTGAGCTTTGACGGAGAACCGTCCGGCAGGTCGCGAATCCACAACTGTTGATCGCCACCCTCCTTCAAACTCACGGCAAGCCGACGTCCGTTCGGCGATATGGCCAATGTTTCGAAATCTCCAACCCAGCTCGAATCGACCTGCACGAAGTTGCCACTCCGGTCCACCCAAACGATCTGCTCTTGGCCCGTTCCTCCAAACGCATACAACACCGTTCCGTCACTTGTCACACTAAGGTCCCGTGCCCCCTCCAGTCCGCGATTCCTCACTCGGCCCCCGAGAGGCACTGCCGATCCGCTAATTTCCAGTCGGCGTTGGTCAAATGGGGCAGCCATCAAAGATCCGTCCGACGCGGCGTACACGATGTAGCCGGGAGACGCATAAGACGATGCGGTGCCGGGTAACAGCAGCTTGTGATTGCCCGTCTTGATGTCCAGAACAGCAACCTGAGGTGGGGTAGCATCCCCGTACACAACCGTAAACAGCACAGCTTGCCCGTTCGGCAAAAGCACGGGCGACACATGTCGATCTTCTTTGCGGACATTGTCAATCGTTGTAAGCCGCTCCCAACCGTCCGGAGACAAATCATCCACGCGTACCCGTCGCAGCACAGACGCTCCGGCAGCACCCCTCGAGTCCCCTGCCGAACCCGCGTAGATGTATCCATCTCCACCCCAGTGGAGATCTTCGAGTGCAAAAAACCCGGGACCAACAACGGTGGGCACTCCGCTGTCCAGATTGAGCACTCTCAATCCTTGGTCGATATCGATGTATGCGACCGAACGTCCGTCGGGAGAAAAGGTGGGGCAACAGGCACCCTCCGTTCCGGTGACAGGTGACGCTGTGGGACGAGCCAGATCGCGAATCCACAGCCGTCGTCCCCCGTTCTCACCGGGGCCGAGATACACGTACCTCCTACCATCCGACGACAGCGCGAACGATCGCAGCCCCACGTAATAATTGAGTATCGCTTCTTCGTCCGGCAGTTGGGGACGGACTCGGAGCATCGGCACTGACTCCTCGGGACGAACCAGCGACCAAAACGCCACCAGAACCGCGACGATCGTCGTGCTTGCCAACGCCAGTGCAGTTCGCCGCCACCGTTGGTCGGGGCGCGATCCGCCTTGCGCTCCAGCACCGACGGTGTGATGACCGAACGACGGATTGGCCAGGGCCTCCGCGAACTTTGATGCGCTATCGAAGCGATCGGCGGCGAGCTTCTCCACCGACCTCGCCACGGCGGCAGCAACGTTGGGTGGTACTGACTTCCTCAACTTCGTGACGTCTTGTGCGTCCTCCGTCACGATCTTCATGATGATCTGCTGTGCCGAGCTGCCCGTATGCGGCGGTTCACCAGTCAACATCTCGTACAGTACCGAACCAAGTGAGTAGATGTCGGAGCGATTGGTGAGTTCCTTCTCGGCCGTCGCTTGCTCGGGACTCATATAGTGTGGCGTGCCCAGAGACAAACCCGTCTCCGTCATCCGATTGCCCGCGGCTGCGCTCACGGCCAACGCAATTCCAAAATCGGCCACCACCGGTCGCCCATCGTGCAGCAAAATGTTTTCGGGTTTGACGTCGCGGTGGATGATGTCCTGCCGATGCGCGTAGCCCAACGCATCCGCGACGTCGGTTGCAATTCGGACAGCTTCTTCCACGCCCAGTTGTGTTTCACGATCCAGTTTGTCACGGAGGGACTCGCCATCAATGAACGGCATGACATAGTAAAGGAATCCGTCAGCTTCACCTGAATCGAACAGGGGGAGGATATGCGGGTGTTGCAGATTGGCTGTTGTCTCAATCTCCTGCACAAAACGCTCGGCGCCAAGCACCGCGGCCAGCTCAGGCCGTAGGACCTTGACCGCCACCTTGCGACGATGTTTGACGTCCTCTGCGAGATACACCGTTGCCATGCCGCCGGCACCGAGTTCACGCTCGATAGTGTAACGGTCGGCGAGGGCGGAGGTGAGGCGGTCGAGTTGTTCAGACATGGCCGTAAAGATGAGCGTGCCCGGGTCAGTTGGCGAGGAGTCGCCTCACGCAGAAGAGTTCGAACGAGCTAAATGAACGCCGTCAGGAAACGGACACCGAGCACCAGGAGAACGTATCATCAAAGGGGATTGAACCGCTTTTCCTCGCTTCTTGGTGCCCATTGCATGTTTGACATATTAACATATTTATAGATATTTCTTTATGTATGAAGACAACAGTCGAAATTTCAGACAGCCTATTCGAGTCGGCCAAGAAGGTGGCTCAGCGCGAAGGCACCAGCATGCGAGCCCTCATTGAGGAAGGGTTGCGCCGATTGCTCGGCGAACGGCGCGCTCGCCGCAACGGCTTCAAGCTGCGGTCTGCAACGTTTCGCGGAGAGGGTTTACAACCCGAGTACGAAGGGGCCCAGTGGACCGACATCCGGCGCCGGGCATACGAAGGTCACGGCGAGTGATCGCCATTGACACCAACATTCTCGTTTACGCACATCGAGAGGATTCGAATTGGCATGACGCGGCGTGGGAGCGGCTGCGTGCGCTGGCGGAAGAGCCGGGTTCATGGGCTGTGCCCTGGCCGTGCATACACGAGTTTCTTGCGATCGTCACCAATCCACGGATTTATCGCCCGCCAACGCCATTGAAACTCGCTGTGGATCAAGTTGACGCATGGATGGAGGCGCCGGGCCTTGTCTTGTTGGGGGAATCCGAAGGCTATTGGCCCGAATTGCGCAGTCAGGTTGTCGCTGGGAAAGCGATGGGGGGTATGATCCAAGACGCCCGCATTGCGGCCCTCTGCATGAGACATGGTGTCGAGGTTCTTTGGACGGCAGACCGCGACTTCAGCCGGTTTCCAAATCTTTCCGTGCGTAATCCGCTGGTGTAGGACCAGCCCTCAGCTCGTTTCGTCTCATTCGGTGGCGGATATTGAAGAAGTTGCAAGGTGCCTGCCGGTCATTCAGGAAGTCCTTCAAAGAATTTAGGCATGAACGTGTGTTCCAGTTAGCACCAGAGACCATGTATGCATTTCCAGTCGTGGAAACGCCGTTAAAAGCGGAAGTGTTTGATCACGCGGTGCTACGCCAGCCGATCCATCATCCCCCAAGGTTCTCCTTCAATTCCTCGAGAAAGTTCTGTACCAGAACGAGAGGCGCGC
>JAZDDC010000074.1:0-2752 GCA_036679565.1 Gemmatimonadota bacterium | reverse complement strand
GCGTCGGTTGGCAATCATTTGGCAAGAGATATTGGGGGTTCACGGCGTTGGCCGTCACGCCAACTTCTTTGAGTTGGGTGGCCACTCCTTGTTATCAATGGGCGTCATCGGTCGTATCACGACTGAACTCGGTCCTAAGTTGAGCCCGCGGGTGATGGTATTGCAAACACTCGCCCAGATCGCCGCCGAATGTGATCGGGTGACTGGGGAGGAACCAACCGACGCCGTCCCAACTGTTGGATTGTGGTCGCGTCTCGTCACGGGTGTGAAAAAGTCAGCTGGGCGAGTGTGACGATGCATCCGTTTTTCTTTGGATCGTCCGATCGGCCACTATTTGGTATGTACCACGCTCCGACTGGTCGCCACGAAAGGAACCACGCGGTTCTCATATGTAATCCGTTTGGCCACGAGGGCATCCGTAGTCATCGATTGATGCGGCAACTGGCCGAGCGTCTGGCCGGTGACGGCGAACACGTGCTGCGATTCGACTATTTCGGCACGGGTGATTCAGGTGGGAGTACCGACGAGGGGAGTTTTGACGGTTGGGTGGGTGACACCCGGGCGGCACTACAAGAACTCGTCGATATGTCAGCGGTTCCAAAAGCTACCATCGTGGGCCTTCGGCTTGGGGCTGTCATTGCCGTTCATGCCGCCCGAGGTCGGCCGGAAGTGGACAAGTTATTGCTGTGGGATCCGGTCGTGAATGGCGCAGTGTATCTCGAGGAGTTGGCGGAGCTTCACGAGACACGGACCGGAACGTCGGCGAACCTAACACCGCACTCCATGCCGACGGAGTTGGTTGGATTTACGTTAGGACCTCGTATCGGATTGCCAGTGTTCAACAGCCGGCTCAGCGAATTGACTGATTGGCCCGTCGCTAACGTTGGCATCGTCGCAAGTGAAAAACTTCGAGATTACGATCGACTCAAATCCAGATTGTCCGAGCTTGGGGGCGAGAATCCGTTTGCCCATGTTCCGTCCACAATGCATTGGAAGGACGTTTCGTTTGTCGGTGAGCTATTGCAGGCACCTGAAGCGCTCAGTGCCGTACAGAATATGTTGTCGCGGGTGAACGGCGGATGAGTCATGTTGCCGTGCGATTTGGTCCGGCGAACGCTTTGGTTGGCGTGGTCACGACACCAACTGAATCCCGCCGGACGCGGAGGAAAACCGGGGTTCTGATCTTGAATGCGGGTGTCGTACACCGAGCAGGCCCCAATCGACTGCATACGTCACTGGCTATTCGCTTATCCCACCATGGTTTTACCGTGTTGCGGTTTGACTACTCGGGTATTGGGGACAGCGACCGCAACCCCGAACATGGCTCGCTCATAGCTCGCAACCTTCGTGAGACACAGGCGGCCATGAATTGGCTCGGCCGTGAGTATGGCATTGAGGATTTCATCGTGGTTGGTCTTTGTTCTGGTGCGGACAATGCGGTGCGTGTTGCCGCGGCAGACGCCCGTATAATCGGATTGGGGTTGTTGGACGGATATGCCTATCACACGCCAGCGTCGCGACGGCTCACGCGCGGTGTAACGCGAAGAAAATTGACCAGTGTGTTTGGCCTTGCACGGGTGTTGGCCCGTCTTTGTAAAAAGTTGCTGTTTGCGAACAGGGGCAAGACAGATGCAGGCACGTTAGGTTTGATGTTGAAACCGCCGCAAGCTGATGCCGAAGGGGAACTATTGGCTCTTGTGAATCGTGGAGTCCAGTTACTGTGCGTGTACACGCCAGAACTCGGGGTCTATAAGTACGCCGATCAGTTCTTCGATTTTTTCCCAACCCTGGTCGCTGCCGACCGGGTGCGCATCGAGTTTTTTGAACAAGCCGATCATATTTTCACGCAACAGCGGCACCAGCTGGCGTTGTCTGACGTCATGGCTGCGTGGGCCATGGAGTCGTGTGTATGATAGATCGGCTCTTTTCTTCTGACGTGATTACCGTATCTGGCGACACACCACAGAATGGTGCGCCCGGCCTTCTGCCGGAAGAATATTCGCAGATCCGTCGGGCCGTAGAAAAACGACAGCGTGAGTATGCAGATGGTCGACGGTGTGCAAGAACGGCATTTGCGAAACTGGGCATATATGGGTTTGCTCTTGTGAATGACGCAGATCGGGTACCCGTGTGGCCCGAGAATGTTGTGGGGAGTCTCACGCATTGCGAGGGATACTGTGGGGTGGCCATTGCACGAAAGCACCCCACCTTGGGGATCGGAGTAGATGCGGAGCCGATAAACGTGGTAGATACGGCCGTTCAAGAACTTATCTGTACAGCGAACGAGCTTGAATTCATACGGACCGCGGCAGAGAGCAAACCTGGTTATTGGTTCGCGGCGTTTTTTAGCGCAAAAGAAAGTTTTTACAAAGCCGTATTCCCAGTGTTTAGGACACATCTCGATTTTCATGACGTCGAGATACACATGGGGTCGGCGGGCGCGTTTCGGCCAGAAGCCCTTGTTCCGCTCTCGAGCGGTTTTGAGAGGCTGAGTGTCCGCGGGAAGCTTGTGGCCACAGACACGCATGTGTTTACGGGCGTCACAGCGCGAGAGTAACTCAACGTTCAACGTTCAACACTCAACTTTCAACTCTCAGCATCAACACTCAACTTTCACCGGGGCCGCAGCTTCGGTTGAGCGTTGCGTATTGAATGTTGATGCTGAGTGTTGAAAGTTGAGTGTTGAGCGTTGAGTGTTGTGTTAGTTCGCAAGCGCGGATGCTGGATCAATCCGGGTGGCTCGTCGAGCTGG
>JAZDDC010000073.1:0-7299 GCA_036679565.1 Gemmatimonadota bacterium | reverse complement strand
ATTTGCCACCCCTGCGCCGGTATAGCTGCTGCTACTTGCTACCCGCTGTTCCTTTTGCCTGGTCCAATTGGGGCCATGCGCAGATTGTCTGGTGGGGTGTCCGGGGGAAAGCGGGTAGCAGGTAGCGGGTAGCCGCCGAAGGCGCCAAACGAAAATCCCCCGTCCGCCGAAAACTCAGCGGCACGAGGGATCCCAAGACACCTACAATAGCGGGGGCGGGATTTGAACCCGCGACCTCCGGGTTATGAGCCCGGCGAGCTACCAGACTGCTCCACCCCGCGACGATGATCGTACGGCTGTAGGCTTGCCCAGCCACGTCGTCCTGGTCGGTGGCGATTGTGGTAGGGTACCGCCCTACCGCCCTACCGCCTTACCGCCCTACTGTCTGCCCAAAGCGGGAAACGGGATTCGAACCCGTGACCCCAACCTTGGCAAGGTTGTGCTCTACCAGCTGAGCTATTCCCGCGAGACAAACCGGACCGTGGCTGATTTTACAAGGCCGACACCGGCGCGTCTACAGCTTCTTCGCAAAAAACGATCCCAGCAAACTCGGGACCGTCCTGATGGAGGCGAGGGGAATCGAACCCCTGACCTCTTGAATGCCATTCAAGCGCTCTCCCAACTGAGCTACGCCCCCGAAGTCGTGGTGGCTGACGACGTGCAAGATGATTATATTGGCCGCCGAGGCCACTTTTGCTGGGAACACGGCAAGCTAGTTGGGCGTTTTAAGAGAGTCAAGCGAACGCCCCCGTGGGCTGAGAACTTTTTCAGCCGCAAAGGGGTACTCGGTGACAAAGGGACCACCCAAGAGGATGGCCCTGGATAGGAACGCAATTTTAAATTAGGTAAGGGGATGACCACACCGAAGCTGCCGAAAAAGCGGCGCCGTCGGACGGCGCCGGCTATTGCAGTTAACGAAGCCGACCGAGATCTACTCGACCAGTATCTTTTCGAAGTCAGCAAGACACCTCTGCTGACACCTCAAGAGGAAATCGATCTGGCGAAAAAAGTCCGTGCCGGTGATAGCGAGGCTATGCAGGAACTTGCGAAGAGAAATCTGCGGTTCGTAATTTCTGTCGCCAAAAAATACCAGAACCGAGGACTCCCGCTCACCGACTTGATCGGAGAGGGTAACGTCGGCTTGCTGACGGCCGCCCGAAAGTTCGATCCGGACCAAGGGGTCAAGTTCATCTCCTATGCGGTTTGGTGGATTAGACAGGCCATACTCGCATCGCTCGCCCGGCAGGGCAGGACGGTGAGAGTGCCGCTCAACCGCACCGCAGATCTGTCCAAGATCGTACGGACGGCTGAAGCACTCCGGCAAGAACTGCGACGGGAGCCAACTCCGGAGGAAATCTCCGAAGCCACTGCCCTCTCCATTGAGGTGGTGCAGTCGCTGGCCGCGCTGAATACGGGCGAAGTCAGGCTGGATGCCCCGTTGGAGCCCGATGGAGACCGGGCGCTCATCGAACGCTTCATCGCGGAAGATCTCCCGGACACCGAAGAGGTCACGATGGACCGCTTCCTGACCGACGAAGTGGGTCAGGCGCTGACAACCCTGCCACCGCGGGATGCTAAGGTCTTGAGGCTCTACTTTGGGTTGGATGGCGGGCGGGAGCACACGTTAGAAGAGATTGGCGGCATGCTCGGCGTAACCCGAGAGCGTGTACGTCAGCTCCGAGACCGTGCGTTAAAACGTCTCAGAGAAGGTGATGTTGGAAAGGCGCTTTCGAGCTTCGCTGCTTAATTCAGAGCGGCGCTCACCGCAAGGCAATATCGGCTCCAACCGGTAAAAAGAGGCCAGGTTCACCCTGGCCTCTTTTCGTTGCCGCTCGTAAATTCGCTCCGTGTATCGTCTTCTGGCCGATCGCCTGGCCCGGTTGCTCGCTTCAGTGGGATCAATCGGGCACTTTTTGTCTGATACGTTTCGGGGTCTTTCGGAGCCCAGCGTGTGGGTGGGGCTCACGGTTGCCCAGATGCGTCGTATTGGGGTCAACTCGATCCCGATCTCCTTACTGATATCGTCCTTCACCGGAATCGTACTGGCGTTACAGGCGTCCTACACCCTGAGCGGCGTGGTACCGCTCTATTTTGTCGGCGTGTTGGTTGGAAAGAGTCTGATGCTAGAGTTAGCCCCGGTCCTGACAGGCTTAGCCCTGGCCGGTCGGGTCGGCGCCAACATCGCGGCCGAAATCGGCACCATGCGCGTTACCGAACAGGTGGATGCGCTCGAAACACTGGCATTCGACAAATTCTCTTACCTGGTGGTCCCCCGGGTCATCGCGGCCTCCATCATGTTCCCGATCGTTGTGGCATTGTCGATTATCGTGGGCATCGTTGCCGGTTGGATCACGTCGATTAATCTTTTGGACCTATCGACGATCGAGTTCTTCAAGGGCTTGCGGCAATTCTATCAGCTCAAGGACACGTGGTATCCGCTGGTCAAAAGTGTCTCGTTTGGGTTGATCATAGCGAGCATTGGGTGCATGAAGGGTTTGTCAGTCGCAGGTGGCGCCGAGGGAGTAGGTCGAGGAACGACGGAAGCGGTCGTTGACGCGTTCTGGGCTGTGGTATTGTTGTAATGATTTCGTTTCGCGACATCAAAAAGAGTTTTGGCGACAAAGACGTCCTCCAAGGTTTTACGCTCGACGTGCAGGATGGCGAGACGATGGTGATACTCGGCTATTCGGGCACCGGAAAGAGCGTGGCACTAAAACACATAGTGGGGTTACTGGATCCCGACGAGGGCGAAGTTGAAGTGGATGGTCGTGTCGTCCATACATTGGATCGAAAAGGTCTCCGAGAGTTACGGTCGCGCATCGGCTACGTGTTTCAGTTCGCCGCGCTATTCGATTCGATGTCAGTCGAGGAGAATATTGCCCTTGGATTACGCCGCCAGGGTTTAGGCGAAACAGAGATTCGGGGTCGTATTCGAGAGTCGCTCACTCTGGTCGATATGGACGGTAGTGAGGAAAGATTCCCGGCGGAACTCTCCGGGGGAATGCGCAAGCGGATTGGGATTGCGCGAGCGATCGCGTTGCGTCCCAAATATATTTTGTACGACGAACCGACCACTGGTTTGGATCCGGTAACAACCGCCGTGATCGATGAACTGATGGTACGGACGCGGGAGCGACTCGGTGTTACCAGTGTTGTGGTCACCCACGACTTGAAGAGTGCGTACCGGGTGGGAGATCGAATTGCGATGTTGTATCACGGTGTCGTGCGACAGGTGGACACAGTCGAGCGGATTCAGCGCACGCACGATCCGATAGTTCGGCAGTTTATTGACGGACGCCCCGAGGCTGCGGGGGAATCCGAGCGTATGACAGGAGATTTTGCACTATGAAGGGGCGAGACGAAATCATCGTCGGAGCGACAATGCTTCTGACGTTCGCCTTGATTGTGGCGGGCGCCATTTGGATGTCTCAGGCACGTGTGGGGCAGGCAGGTCTGCTGCGACCTGCACGTTTTCGGACCGTTGGCAGTTTGGGTGTCGGTAATCCCGTGGTGCTCCGTGGTGTGCGGGTAGGACGAGTCCAAGAGATCCGATTGGGCACGGGCGAATGGGTGGAGGCCGTACTTCAAATTTATCCGGATGTGGCGTTGCCCGCCAACCCGGCGGTCATCGCTGCGTCAGCTTCGTTGTTTGGCGAGTGGCAGGCTGGCATCGTCTCGTTTGACGATCCTTTGGACGATCCAAACGCACGACGCGACCTCAACCTCGCGGCCGAAGAGGGCAGCGACGTTTGGCCGGGTGCCACACTGCCGGATATCGGTCAGCTCACGGCACAGGCCGGTCGTATTGCTACGGATATTGCATCCTTTTCTGCCCGCATTGAGACTGCATTCGACGACGAAGTCGTGCGCAATCTTCAACGCTCGATTCGAGACTTCAGTGAAACGGCCGACCACATAAACGACTTCGCAGGCGACCAAACCGCGGTGCTCGGACAAGTCGCCAGCGATGTGCAACAGACCAGCAGTGCAATGTCGGAGATGTCTCAGTCGTTGGCACGCACCATGACGCGAATCGATGCCGCGACGGCCAGTGGTCAACTCGATACGCTGATGGGAAGTGCCGCCCAGATTTCGCAGGACCTGAGCAGTGCCGTGGACGATTTTCGATCCGTTTTGGCGATGATTCAATCCAAGGAAGAAAGCATCGGCCGCATCTTCGGCGGAGCCGATGCATTGTTTACACGCATGCAAACAGGTGAGGGCACGATTGGAATGTTGGTCTCCGATTCAACGCTCTATATCGAGACCTACCAGGCCATCGCCGAGTTGCGCGGTTTGATTGCGGATATCAAAGAGAACCCGCGTAGATATTTCAAATTTTCGGTGTTTTAGTCACGAAGCAACTCAACACTCGACGTTCATGTGTAAGGGCCTTGAGAGTTGAGTGTTGATGCTGAGTGTTGAGTGTTGAGTGTTGAGTGTTGAACGCTGAGAGTTGAGTGTTGAGCTTGCCCAAAGGGTAACCCGAATGACCGTACCTGTGATGCACTCCGATCCGTCAACGAGAGAGGTGGTGCGGCGAGGAATTCGAGGGTGCGGTCTCCAGATAGCGAGTTGCAAAACCTTCGACCGCATCGGGAAGTTGCTGGACGAATGTTTGGTCGATGCGATTCTGGTGGGTTTACGAGACGCCAGAGTCGAAGACGTTATCGCGTTGCGTTTGAATTTTCCCTCCATTCCGCTTTTCGCGTTCTGTGCCGCCCGAGCCGACGATGGCCACGCCGTGCTTGCATGCCAAAAAGCCGGCGTCTACATCCTGGTTACCGGGGTGGATGAGCCCATAGCGGGCGAGTTGGTGAGCACCGGCTCTGCGGCGGCAATACGGCGGGCCGAATTGAGCGAGGCCCCGCGTCTTCTCCGGCTCACCGAGCCGATTCAGGTCCGGGCATGGGACGAAATTCTGACCGGTGTTGGGTCGATTGTCCGGACGGCCGCCCTGGCCGAGCGGCTCGGGGTATCGCGGGAGCACTTGTCCCGCGAGTTTGCAGCGGGCGATGCGCCTAATCTCAAACGAGTCATAGACCTCGCGCGGTTGGCATGCGCGGCTCAGATGCTCGTCAACCCGGGGTATAATGTGGGGCGCGTCGCGAGAATCTTGGGTTACTCGTCGCCGAGCCATCTTGCTGGCAGTTCGGCGAGAATTACGGGGCTGCGGCCCTCCGCTTTGGCGGCCATTGGGCCGAAAGGCGTGTTGCACCGTTTTCGAAATGGCAGGACCAGGAGCCGCTTGTAAAGTGGGAACTTTGTGATATTTTTCACAAGCCAATTTTGGCCCTCTTCTGACAGACCTACGCCCAACAAAACTCGCTCATGAGCAATGACACCACTCTACGTCCCGGAGAACTGAAGGACGTGTTGCTTCGCGAAATCGAAGCGGCCGACCTCGCCACCCTGGATGTCCAAGAAGTTGGAACCGTTCTCGAAGTAAAAGACGGCATTTCCCGCGTCTATGGCCTCATGTCTGCCATGGCCGGAGAGATGTTGGAGTTCACGTCCACCGAGACAGGGAAAACGGTCACCGGCCTTGCCCTGAACCTCGAGGAGGACAACCTCGGCGCCGTCATCTTGGGGGATTACCTCGTGTTGAAGGAAGGTGATGAGGTGCGGCGCACTGGACGTGTGCTGGAGGTGCCCGTGGGACCGGAGATGGTTGGACGGGTTGTGGATCCGCTGGGGAACCCTTTGGACGGCTTGGGACCCATCTCAACAAGTCATCGTCGTAAGGTGGAGTCACCGGCGCCGGGTATCGTCGAGCGGCAACCCGTCAGTGAACCGATGCAGACCGGGATCAAGGCCGTTGACTCGATGATCCCCATTGGGCGTGGTCAACGTGAGCTGATCATCGGCGACCGGAGTACCGGCAAATCCGCCATCGCGGTCGATACGATTATCAATCAAAAGGGCCAAGGCGTCATCTGTGTGTATGTGGCCATCGGACAGAAAAACTCAACGGTTGCATCGGTGGTGGAACGACTCAAAGAACACGGCGCAATGGAATACACCATTGTCGTGAATGCGGGCGCTTCCGATCCCGCGCCTCTTTTGTATATCGCACCGTACTCGGGTTGTGCCATGGCCGAGTATTTCATGTACGACGAGAAGAAACCAACACTCTGCGTGTACGACGATCTCTCAAAACAGGCGGCGGCGTATCGTCAGATGTCGCTCATTTTGCGACGTCCCCCCGGTCGTGAAGCGTACCCGGGCGATGTGTTTTACCTCCACTCCCGCCTACTGGAACGCGCGGCCAAGCTATCGGATGCAGAGGGTGGTGGTTCGTTGACGGCGTTGCCAATCGTAGAGACACAGGCAGGCGATGTGTCGGCGTATATCCCGACCAACGTTATCTCCATTACTGACGGACAGATCTTCCTTGAAACGGATCTGTTCAATGCGAATGTGCGACCAGCTATTAACCCGGGTATCTCCGTCTCACGGGTTGGTGGTAATGCACAGATCAAAGCGATGCGACAGGTGGCCGGTCGTCTTCGGCTCGACTACTCGCAGTATCGTGAACTGGAGGCTTTTGCGCAGTTTGGATCGGAACTTGACCAAGCAACGCAAAACCAGTTGGCTCGAGGTGCGCGTGTCGTGGAGATACTGAAACAGCCACAGTACGAACCCATGTCGGTCATCGATCAAGTCGTGATCATCTACGCCATCAGCAACGGTCATTTGGATGATGTCGATGTGGCGGGGGTGCGGAAGTGGGAGGCGGATTTCATGCAGTTCATGGAGGCGCGACACGAAACTCTCAAGAAGCGTCTCGCGGCAGACAAGAAGTTTACCGACGACACGGAAGACGAGTTGAAGAAGGCGATAGCAGACTTCAAAGCGCTACGATAAATGGCTCAAACACGTGAGCTACGCCGCCGGATTCGGTCGGTCGAAAATACCAGGCAAATCACGCGCACAATGGAGATGGTTGCCACCTCCAAGTTGAAACGCGCGCAAGATCGTGTAGTAGCGGCACGGCCCTACGCAGAGGCGTTGGCACGCGTGATATCGGATTTGTATGAACCGGCGTTGGCAGATGAGTTCCGGTTGTTGCGACAACCAAAGACCGAAAACCCGCGTGTTGCACTGGTGGGTCTTACGAGTAACCGTGGCCTCTGTGGCGGCTTCAACGCCAATCTCATCAAGATGGTGAGAAGTCGCATCAAAGAATTAGAAAAATCCGGGGCGAGTGTCGAGCTACACCTCATCGGTCGTAAGGGAATAGGTTTCTTCCAGTATCTTGGCCGAGATCTGGCTGGTGCGTTCGAGGAGTTTACCGAT
>JAZDDC010000072.1:0-10867 GCA_036679565.1 Gemmatimonadota bacterium | reverse complement strand
AGGGGATGCGAATAGTCCTAGGCCTGGTGGCCGTTGTAACTGCAGTAGGTGTCAGTACGGTATCGGCTCAAGACACAGAACAGCGTGATAGGGAGCGCCGGTTGCGCGAACTGCGCGAGGAAATCCGGGATCTCGAAGGCGAACTGGGCGTGAACGACGGATGGCAATACCGGCTTTTTTCGGGCCTGCCCAGAGTCATGTCGCTCTCCACGAGCCGAGCGCAACTTGGCGTGTTCGTGCGATCCCAAGCAGACGACGAGACAGATGCTATCGGTGCGGTTTTGAGTGGCGTGGACCCCGGCAGTGCCGCCGACAAGGCGGGGCTGCGAGAAGGGGACATCGTCATATCCTTCGATGGTGAGCACCTCATCGGGCGGTATCCGGCAGCCAAACCCGATGAGTCGGAACCGGCCAAAAAACTGATCGATCTCGTCGGGGATTCGGATCCCGGTGAGGAAGTGACTATCGAGTACCGTCGTGGCAGTGACACGTTTACTACCACGGCTACGCTCGAACCAAGAACAAACGATTTCTCCTTTGGTTTCTCGACGCCGCGTGTCCGGAGGACCCTTGGGTCAGGTGGGCAGGTGGTGGGCTCGAGCCCCAGAATACAAGTGCGATCGGTCGGACCTAGCGGAGACTTTTTCGCACTCTTGGGAGGCAGTCTTTGGTCTGACATTGAGCTGGTCACGCTGAGTGCGGAGCTAGGTCGATATTTCGGCACCGAAGAAGGGCTGCTGGTAATCCAGGCCCCAGATGAGGACGAAATCGACCTTCGCGCCGGCGACGTCATCCTCAGCATCGACGGAAGGGAGCCGCGAACGCCTTCTCGAGCGCTACGCATTCTGGAATCCTACGAGTCCGGCGAGACGGCTGATTTGGCGATTGTCCGGGATCGGAACCGCATGACTGTGAGTGTGACAATTCCGAAACGGGACACATGGGAGTATGAAGGTAGCCGCCTTCGCTGGCGTCGATTCTAGTGGGCCGGCGGGTTTAGTGGGCCGGTGGGGCCGGCCCACGCCGCCCGCGACCTGCTACCCGCTTTGAAGCCGCCGGCAATTTGTTGCTGGCGGCTTTTTCCTTTGGGGCACCCGGCCTACCCGCCTTGTGGTCTACCGTAGCGCTTGTCTAGACCGCGAGTCGGACCTAACCCGGCGGGGTAGCGGGTAGCGGGCACTCCCCCTTGAATTTTCATAAGATATATCGTAACGTTATATCTAATTGTAATATCGCATCGATATATCGTAGCATTGGAGGGTTTTTATGAAAGATCACGTTTACGGCTTTGGCTTCGACCCTTCGGGAGGGTGGTGGTCTTCTTGGGGACCATCAGCCGGACGCGGGAGAGGCCGTGGAGGCCGCCGCCGTTGGTTCGGTTCCGGCGACATGAAATACGTCATCCTGAAGATGCTGGCCGACAGGCCGATGCACGGGTACGAAGTCATGAAAGAGCTGGCCGAGCAAACGCACGGTTGTTACAAGCCGTCACCGGGTACTGTCTACCCAACTCTACAGTGGCTGGAGGATGAAGGTCTAGTCAGCAGTGAAGAGCAGGCCGGCAAGAAAGTTTACTCGGTCACGGATGAAGGCAGGGCGTTTCTTGAGGAGAACAAGTCTACGGTAGAGGATATTTTCGATCGAGTTGATGAAATGATCGATCATGTCACCAGCGATCCAATGCCCGAGGTGAATCGTTTAGTCGGACGGGTTGTGAAGGAGGCGTATCGGGCTTCGTGGCGGTTGCGCGGAGACGAAGAGAAAAGACGGCGTGTTGGTGAGATTCTGGAAAAAACCCTAACAGACCTGCGTGCCGTTACGCGGTCTGATGGTGACGCCGAAGCCAAGGCAGGCTAAAGGCCCATAAAAGGCATGGAGGTCATGGAGCAATCTCTGTGACCTCCATCTCGCTCTGATGGGATGATCCAGCCTTAAGATCGGCGCCGCTCTCTCAACTCTAAGAGCGCCCGCGATACATACACACGGGTCATTTCTTTCCTCCAAGCCAATCCGAAGTCAGTGTTATCCATTGGCTTTGAAGGTTTGAACGCGGCGTTCGCCGCACGGGAAATACTTTCGTCGTTCAACGTTGATCCAACGACGGCGGTCTCCGCCTCGGGCACGCGTTGTGTATAGCTTGCAACTCCACCGAGTACGATTCTCGCGGCGGTGACTTTGTTTCCTTCCCAGGTGATCTTCGCCGCGACGCCGAGGACGGGAAAGTCAAACGATCCGCGTCTACGCAGTTTTAGATACGTTGCGTCCCATCCATTTGGCTTTGGCAGTTTGACCGCGGTGAGGATCTCGTCGCGTTCGCGAGTCAGATACTCGATGCCGTCATCGTGGTAGAAACTTTCGGCGGGCACCGTACGGCCACCGTTGGGCCCAACTAGTACATACTCGGCGCCGATGGCTACCATGACCGGCGCGACATCACTCGATTGCACAGCCCAGCAACGTGGACTACTGGGCGCTACCCAACAGATGGCGCCATCCTTTTTCATGCAGAAGTCGATTGACTTTCGCCACTCGTAAGATTGGTTGTAGTAGTTACACCGAGTGTCCAGGCAAAGATTCCCGCCAATGGTACCCATGTTCCGAAGCAACGGAGTACTTACGAGACGTGCAGCCTGCGCCACGGCGAGATGTCCGGTGACGACATCCTTGTGTTCTGATACTTCCGTTAACGTGAGACCGCTCCCCAAACGTATTGCGCCGGTTTCGTCTGTTGTGACCTCGTGCATCTCGGGTACCCTTAAAAGCGATACGACCGTCTTAGGGGTTTGGTGCAGTCGCTTCATGTTTGGGTACAGGTCAGTGCCGCCGGCAACGTACATTCCGTCGTCTCCGGCATCGCGTTTAATGGTTAGCGCTTCGCGAATTGACGTAGGTTCGTAGTAACGGAACGGTGGTAGGCGGAGCACGTCAGTGTTGCCGTTCGGGGTGTGTGGTACCGCTCGCGGAAACTTCTTGGGGTAGGGCCTTGCCGTCACCACCGTCCCACGGCGGTGGCACCTGCGTGAGTTCCCCCCAATTGATCTCGGGGAATGACTTGGGCCCGACTCGCCCGGAACCACCGCGTTGTTTGTCCTTCAATCCCTTGAGTACCTTCTCGGGGGTGATCGGTACTTCATCGACCCGTACGCCCACGGCGTCGTACACAGCGTTGGCTACGGCCGGCATGATAGGCAAAAGCGGCCCCTGTCCGACTTCCTTTGCGCCAAACGGACCATTGGGATCCGGGCTGCCAACGAGGTAGGTGACGACGTCGCACATCTCGAGCGTTGTTGGGCTTTTGTACTCTAACATGCTCGGGATTTTGTGGACGACGTTGCGATTGCCGCGGTAGGTCATTTCCTCCATCAGTGCTTCGCCAAGACCCATATATACGCTGCCTTCGACTTGTCCCATGACGGTGGTTGGATTGATGGACTGGCCGATGTCATGGCCGATCCATACCGTGGGTACGCGTACGATACCCGTGTCGGGGTCTACTTCTACCTCGACGACGGCCGCGGAATACGAGTATGCCGGTGACGGTCCCACACCCGCTCCGCGGTAACGTCCGGGACTTTTTGGCGGTGTGTATGAACCAACGGTTCCCACGGTACCGAAACTCGCTTCTGCGAGTTGTACTGCTTTCGCGAATGCGACACCGTTGTTAGGGTCTTGTGCGTCGAACACTCTTCCTTCGGCGAACGATACACGCGCTGTAGCTATTTCCAGTTCACCGGCTACCGCCTTCGAGATAACGGATCGAGCGTTTTCGGCGGCCTGTAACGCTGCGTTACCGGACATCAGCGTGACTCTGCTCGAGTAGCTCCCCAGATCGACGGGTGTCAGGTCGGTATCCGCGGTGACGACGCGTATGTCGATAGGGTCTATCCCCAATACTTCGGCGACTATGTAAGCGAGGATTGAATCCGAGCCCTGACCAATGTCTGTCGATCCACAGAACACCGTTACGCCACCACTGCGATCACATTTCAGTTGCACGCCCGAATGCGGCATATTGTTCCAATAGATCGGAAGCCCCGCGCCACTGATATAGCTCGAGCAAGCGAGTCCAAGCCCACGTCCCGTTGGTAGCTTTCCATACCGTTGTTTCCACTCCGAGCCCTCAACGACTTTGCGAATACAGTCGCCAAGATGCATCGAACCAATTGAGAGGTAGTTGGCTGTTACCGTGTTAGGGGGTGCGAGGTTGTTCAGTCGCAATTCGGCCGGGTCAATAGAAAGATCTTCTGCAATGCGATCCAACTGGACTTCTAATCCGAACCGTGGTTGCGGTGTGCCGTGCCCTCGTTTCGGGCCGCATGGGGCCTTGTTTGTGAATGCACGCGCGCCTTGAAACTTGTAGTTGTCGATGGCATAGGTCGTTGTCTGCAACGCACCCGTGTAGTACGTACTGGCAACACCGTACGAGCCATATCCACCGCCGTCCAGGGCGGTCTTGAAATAGAGGCCTTTGATGCGACCATCTTTTGTGACACCCGTCGTGACTTCCATGAGAACGGGATGTCGGCCTCGGTGACATTGAAAAACTTCTTCACGGGTCAACGTTATCTTTATCGGACGACCCGTAATCAGGGCGAATTTTGCAACGACAATCTCGTGGCTGAACGGATCGCTTTTACCCCCGAACCCTCCACCATTTGGGCAAGCGATTACCCGAATTCGTGACGCGGGCATCGCAAGGACTTTTGCCAGGGCGCGGTGTACATAGTGTGGTGTTTGGGTTGCGCTCCAAAGGGTCAACTTTCCGTCCGCCGATGCCTCGGCCAGCGCCGCGTGTTGCTCCATGGGAAGGTGTGTGTTGCCTTCGAAGAAGTAACGCTCCGTTCGGACTGCATGTGCGGCGTCTAATGCGCGCGCCACGTCACCAAACTCCAGGTTGATGACTTTATGGAGGTTGCCATCATCGCTGTATTCGTGAATACGCGGTTCGGGATTGGCGATGGCATCTTCAATAGATGTAATAGGTTTTAGCAGCTCGTATTCAACGTCGATCAGCCGTGTTGCTGTGTTCGCTATCTCTTCGCTCGCGGCGGCAACGGCCGCAACAGGGTCCCCAATAAAACGCACCGTTTCGGGAACAAGCGCGTGTTCATCTTGACTCACTGGGAGGATGCCAAAGGGCTCTGGTAGATCCTTGCCCGTTAAAACTGCGTGAACACCGGCCAAGGATTCCGCCCGAGCGGTGTCGATTCGCAATATTCGCGCGTGCGGATGCGGGCTTCGCAACAGGCGGGCCCAAAGCATTCGTGGGCGATAGAGATCGTCGGCAAACTTTGTTGCCCCGGTGACTTTTGCCGTGGCGTCGATCTTCCGTTGCGGTTTCCCGATCACACGGAGATTTGATTCCCTACTGTTGGCCATATAGAATTTCGTCGGCCGGTTCGGCGGGAATGCCGCGCATTCGCGCCGCGGCCAATTCCACGGCCTCATAGATTTTAGTGTAACCCGTGCAACGGCAGAGATTGCCCGCCAGTGCCTCCTTGATGTCGTCGCGGTTGGGTTCGGGGTAGTCGCGCAGCAGTGCCTGGGCTGCTAACAAAAAGCCAGGAGTACAATAACCGCATTGCGCGGCGCCTAGTTCGGCGAATGCTTCTTGCAATGGATGGAGTGTTGTACCGTTGGCCATGCCTTCAATCGTCGCGATGTGTTGACCCTCGCATGCTGCGCTGAGCACGAGGCAGGACAAAACCGGAATTCCATCCACGAGGACACAACATGTCCCACACTCGCCCAGCTCGCATCCGTGTTTGGTGCCCGTAAGCTCCAGCTCTTCCCGGAGGACCTCTAGGAGTGTTTTATGAGGGGCAAAAAGAACGTCGGTTGTCTCGCCGTTGACCGTCAGGCGGATGCGGACTTTGGCGTCCTCAGCCACAGAGACGGACGCATCAGGGCTGCGCTGCTCCAAAGAAGAATGCCTCCGTCTGTTCGGTCAAAAATTTCTTGGCCTTGGGATCGAGTACGTTGAGGGCGTAGTGGTTGATCATTGCAGTTTGCTCCTTGAGCCACAGGGCCCAACAAGGTTGGCAAACGGATTCGAACAGCCGGTCTCCAAACTCTGTAGGAAAGGGCGGCGCAGCCATCTGATCGCCCTTCTGCCCACAACGAACACACGTAAGATCACTCATGGGGTGAAATCTAATTGGCTGCCTGGGCGGGCGCGACGGTGGTTCCGACGAGGTAGAGAAGCAATGGAATATTCGGATTACCCCGGTCTTTGTGGCCGATGTCGCTACACTCGGGTTTTGCACAACGATCGTCTATCGACCTTTTGGATGTGTGAGCGCTCGCGCGAAGACGACACCTTTCCCAGATACCCGAGATTACCCGTCGTCGTGTGTCGAGGATTCATCGAAACCTCGACATGTGACGAGGAACCGGGGGATGTGTAATTAGGAATTGCCCAGCGTCCCTAGTGGCGGTATCGTTTACGCCGCTCAACCTACTCTCAACAAATGCGCGGCATTGCAACCTGGCTCTTCAATCCAATCATCAATGGCGTATGCAAGGAGATCCGGGCGGGTGACCGGCCAACGCTAGGGAATTTGCCATGAAAAAATGGGCAGCATCTTTTGTCGGTTGCGGTTTATTGTTTCTGATTGGGTGTGAATCGGCGTCTGACGCGGATGATTCGCACGTGGACATGGAAGTGTTCCAGATGTCGGATGCACCTAACCTGCCCTTCTCTTCCGCGGTGCGTGCGGGAGACATCCTCTTTTTGTCTGGCCAGATCGGCAATGTGCCGGGGACCCTGGACCTTGCCGAAGGCGGGGTGACTGCTGAAACCCAACAGACGCTCGACAATATTCGTTCGGTCGTCGAGTATGCAGGCAGTTCAGTAGACCGTATTGTGAAGTGTACGGTTTTCCTCTTAGACATTGACGACTATGCAGCGGTCAATGCTGTGTACGCAGAGTTTTTTGGCGATGATCCGCCTGCGCGATCGGCCGTTGCCGGCAGCGGGTTGGCGATCGGTGCGAGTGTTGAGATCGAATGCATCGCGCTGGCTGGAACGGGTTGATCACGAGGCTCACGGTTTAGGGGTCTGTGACTGAGACACCGCTTTCCGTCCTCGTCCCCGCGTCCACGTCAAACCTCGGCGCGGGATTCGATTGTCTTGGTGTTGCGCTCGATCTTTGGCTCGAGGCGCGCATTGTGCCCGGCGATGGTCCGCCGTCTTACCGTGGAACGCTCGTTGGCCTAACTCCGGAACGCGACATTGTCTTCCAGTTGCTCAAGACTGTCTCTCCGTTGGAGGGCCACCGACTTGTGATGCGTTCGGAGATTCCCGTTGCCAACGGACTTGGTTCTTCCGCTGCCGCGACGATCGCAGGAATCACGCTGGCGGCGTTGGTCCGTGGTCACTCGCCTGACAAGGACCAGGTATACCAGGAAGCAGTTCGTCGTGAAGGACACCCTGACAATGCGGGTCCTGCGGTGTACGGCGGGGCGGTGCTCGCGGTGCGCTGGTCCGGCCCTGCGGATGAGGCGAATGACACGGAGCCGCGTACCATTCGTTTGGCCGAGAGTCTAGGGTTTAGCGTCGCCGTTCCGAGGCAATCGATCGATACGGCTGATGCCAGGAAACTCCTTCCCGACAAAGTCGATCGTTCGTTGGCTGTGGGTCAGGCGTCTCGCGCCGCTGCGCTGGTCACGGGGCTGCGCAGCGGCGATGGCGATCTCATTGCGCTTGGCATGGAAGATTTGATTGCTGTACCGGTGCGTTCGGGATTGATCAAGGGATACGAGGCCGCTTATGGTGCCGGAATAGAAGCGGGTGCCTACGGTGTGACGATATCCGGATCAGGTGCGTCTTTGGTTGGTATTGCACCACGCGAACGTACACAAGCGGTCGCCGAGGCAATGGCGCGTGCGTTGACACGCAGTGGTAATCCAGCCGAACCCCATGCACCCTCGTTGAGTAGTGCTGGAGTATCGTGGCGGAGGGAAGATCCCGCCTCAGCGACTACCGACGCGCTGGCGTAAAGTGTTACTATGGCTTGCCCGGCCGCAACCGTGCCGTAAAACGTTAGCTACTCGTAACGTAGCGCATCGATAGGATCCAAGCTCGAAGCTCGTTTGGCGGGCCACAGGCCAAAGAAAATACCGACGGCCGCACTAAAGACAAACGCCACCGTCACCGCCTGTAGTGACACGATGGTTGTCCAACCTTGGAGTCGTGCGAGTGCCACGGCGCCTGCCGATCCTAACAAGATCCCGAATACACCACCCAGCATGCAAAGCGTTACGGCTTCGACCAGGAACTGATGCATGATGTTTCGGCGTGTTGCTCCCATAGCCTTACGGATACCGATCTCTTTTGTCCGTTCGGTGACGGAGACCAGCATGATATTCATGATACCGATGCCACCTACCATGAGGCTCACCGCTGCGATACCTGCGAGCAAGAATGTGAATGTTTGAGCGGTTTCTTGACGCGCGGACAAGAACTCGGTCCGGTCTCGAATTTGAAAATCGTTTGCCGCGCCGGGTCTGATGCTGTGTTCACGGCGCAGCACTCGTTCAATCCCGATCATTGCGACGTGAACCGAATCGGGGTGTGCGACTTGCACCGTAATAGAGCGTAAGCGGTCCGATCCGAAGACTCGATACTGACCGGTGCTCAGTGGGATGAGAATCTGCTCGTCTGGGTTGTTCCAGCCCTGGCTTCCCTTTTCGCTCAAGATACCGACGATCTCAAATGCGATTCCGCGAATGGTGATGTTCTGTCCGATCATCGCAGCGCCATTTGCTTCAAACATGGCTGGGACCGCAAACCCCAACATCGCAACGCGACGACGCGAATCGTTGTCGCCCGTTGTGATTACGGTACCGGCCAGGACATCATAGCCGTGGACGTTGACGTACTCTGCAACGCTTGCCACCACGCTCACGTTTGCATTCTGACCGCCGTATTCAATTTGCAGATTTCGAGAGATTTCCGGCACGACCGCCTTTAGAGCGTACGGCTCCTTCATGATCGCTTCGGCGTCGTCAGTCGTAAGGCTTACGCGATCGGCGCTTGCGACCCCATGTCTGAAGGACTGGCCTGGATTGATCGATAGGAGGTCTGTCCCCAATGCCTCGAGTTGCTCTTCAACGGCCGCTTGCGCACCGGCTCCCAATGCAACCATTGTGATGACCGCGGCGACACCGATGACGATGCCAAGCATGGTGAGGAAGGACCGGAGGATGTTAGCGCGGATTGCTCCAAACGCGACTTTTGTGACTTCACCTGCAATCATTTCACTACCTCCTTCTGCCGCCGACGCCGGGGACACCGCCGGTCATCCGCTGGATACGGTCCTGCATCTCCTGCTGCTGCGCGATCAAACTTGCACTTGGCAAAATGAGCACTGTGTCCGAGATCGCGAGACCGCTGCGAACTTCTGAATAGTCCAAATCCGTCAACCCGGTCTCTATTGCAACGGCTGTTGGTTCGCCGCCACGCATGACAAAGACGATGTACTCACCGCCAAACTGGTATTGGCTTCCGCCGCTCGATTGGCGTGCACGACGGTTGCCACCGCCCCGGCCTCCCGGTCCCGCCCCGCCGCGCGTCGAACGCATGACGCGTTGCATCAGTGACCGCTCCTCCGATGACAGGCTTTGGAAGTTACCGTTCGACATCTTATCAAGGATCGGTTGCATCTGTTCGCGGGTCACTCCGGCGGGAAGCTCTATTTCTTGGCCACGCATCGTGATCGTGTTGGACGCGCCGTTGTCGCCCATCGGCGCGCCTTCAGGGCCGTCGTGGCCCCTTTGTACCGTTTCGAGTTGCCGAGTGACAGCTTCCATGTCGAGTCCAAGCACCGATGCGGCGGACGCGACGTCGCGTGGTGTTCTCAATGCAGCATTTGGCACCGTCAAAACTTGTTCGGCCTCCCCGATTTGTATGTCTACCTCGGAGTTCATGCCCGGTCGCAACAACGTTTCTGCGTTAGCGATCCGAATCAGGACCGGAAACATCGTGACGTTTTGTTCGGTTACGGCGGCCGGTTCCACTTTGAGGACACGACCTCGGAACGGCTGATTGGGATATGCATCGACCGTGATGGTTACCGGCAGACCTGGACTGATCTTTCCGATGTCGGTTTCATCCACGAGGGTTCTTACTTGAACCGTGTCGAGGTTGGCCATCGTGAGTAACACTTGGCCACCACTCAAACCCGAACTGGCCGATTGAATGACATTCCCGACTTCGACCGTACGTGCGAGGATAATGCCGTCGGACGGAGCCCGGACCTCGGTGTCTTCGTACGCGATGCGTGCGTCCTCGAGTTGTCGCTGCGCGCGAATCAGCTGTGCATAGGCGTTTGCGCGGGAGAGTCTGGCATTTTCGTACTCTTGCTCGGTTATGGATTGGCTCTCGTAAAGACGTTGGGACCGATTCAACTGCGATTCGGAGATGTCGAGCTGTGTCTGCGCTACGGCCGAATCAGCTTCGGCTTGTGCAACGGCATTTCCGGGAACGCGTTGATCGACCCGGACTAACAGTTGTCCTCGTCGAACCTTGTCACCAATTTCTACCCGGACCTCATAAATTTCTCCGGAGGCCTTCGATTTCACCTCGACGGTTTGCACCGGCTCGACTGCACCTGCGGCGCTCGCCGAAAGCGAAATGTCGCGATACTCGACGGGTAACATCTGGTAGACGGGGGCCAAATCTTCTTCCTCGCACGCCACAAACAAAACGGCGCTCAAAAGAACACTGGCTACGACGATTTTATTCAACGACGGCATTGTGACGTTCCGTGAGAAAGTCCTGGGCTACAAGCCCGTCTAGTAAGTGAATTTGGCGACTCGCGTGCTGCGCAATATCGCGTTCATGCGTAATCAGAATGACCGTCTG
>JAZDDC010000071.1:0-5179 GCA_036679565.1 Gemmatimonadota bacterium | reverse complement strand
TTACCATTTGGAGAAAACAATCTGACGGTGCGTGGAAGGTGACCGCCGACATGTTCAACGCTAACGACGCACCGGAGCCTCAAACGTAATTCCGTGATCCGTCGGTTCCATAGGCGTTCTGGCGGCGCGCGACTTGAGGTCGTCAGCGAAATACACCGTAGCCCCTGGGCATGAGCCCAGGGGCCACGGTGTTAGGCGGGGAAAATTACTTTCCGCTGTACTGCTTTACCGCCTGCATCACCGTATCGGCACCGAGATCGCAAACCGATGACTAGTCACAGTCAGGTCCGGGACCGCCAAATTCCCGCGCGGAGCTGCGAGGACGTCCGGGTTGTTCACTTGTAACAGATTGTCGCCGAGGTCGAAGAACGGGAAGCGGGATGCGGAAGATGCCCATCCCTGGTACCGCAACTCGATATCCGAGAACCTGACCCGAAAACCCCAGCTCGGCGTCCACTCTATCCACTCTTCGTTCTGCGTGCGACGTGTCATCTCCACGTGGTCTCGCTGCCGCAGGCGATAATCAACACTGTACATGCGCAGGCCGAGTTGGAAAGCGGTGTTGCCCACGTCCTGATTGATCCCCGCGTTGACCGAGGCATTGGAGAAGACAAACCAGTTTTCCACCGTCTTGCCGCCGACGGGAATGATGCTGCCGTCGGCGGTGGTCACGTCCCTGGTGTCATCGGCCCAGGTGTAGCTCACTGCGGGTTCGTACACCACGTCCAATCCGAAGGTAGTGTTCCGCTCGTGTTTTGAGATCCCGAGACCGATGTTGTATGCCCAACTGTCGCCGGGGTCTCTGGGGATCAAACGGGCTTGCGGCAATTCGACGGCTGCCAGATCAAAAGTCGGGATCTTGGGATGTTGCTTGCGGTTTGCGGTCAAGATGCCGCCGACGCGCCACGCGGATTTGCCAATAGGTTGCACGTAGCCCACGTGAACTCCCCACGTATTGGTCTGGTCGAGGTTAGCTTCTTGGCTCACGTCCGGTGTAAAGCGCCAGTTGAGTGAGTCCGTGAGGGTCCAGTTCACCGACGTGACGTCGTGCGTCATGCTGAATCGGTTGTGGACGAGAACTGCTTCGAGTCTTCGCTCGCCGGGAAAGGTGCCGGTAAACCCGAGGCGATAATCCTCCATGTGCCCAAACTCCTCGATCTCCAATGCACTGACGAACAGTTGGTCGATACCGTCGATCATGTTGAGATCGGCGATCATTGCGCTGGCCGCCAACGCGAATCGTCCATCCCCGAATTTCCGACCAACCATCCCTTGGAAGTACTTGTTCGTCGAGGATTTCTCAGCCAACGCTCCCCTTGGCGGCAGGACCACCGTAGAGGTTGGATCGACGGGGACAAAATCGTTCGCAAAAAAACCGCCCATTTCGATCTGCTGCATGGCGGCAATTGCTCCACCGAACCAACGCGGCGATCCGAACAACGCTCCTACCGGCAGCGTCCGTGTAACGCCGTTGCCCTCCGACACGCCGTAAAAGGTGGGTGAGCTGAAAAACAATGGCGCCGTTACGCGCCCACCCTTGGCCGGGTTCACGAACGGGTCCAGTAGGGGATCGTCCATCGCAATGAAGGCGCCGCCCATGCCCCGGTTTAGTGACGGGAAGATCGCGAATTGTTCTCCCGCCGCCACCGGGACCGTTTTGAGCCCAATCAACTGCGCAACGGCACATCGTGGGATAGAAGCGAGTGATGAGCCAAGGATGAGACTGCAGACGAGAACCGACAAGATAGGTCGCATACCGGACCTCCTTCTCTGGCGCGCCGCCACGCGGTGGGCGCGGCCGACGCTCGTTTGGACGGACAACACCTCCGTCGTCTTGTAAAGATACGACATAGGTACCGAGCAGTAGGGTGGGAACGTGGTACCCGGGCCGATCGGGACATCGAAAGTGCACGTTTGGCCGACTCCGGTCGAGATTATTCGACATACCGTGACAAGCTTTTTCGGAAATGTCGCACCGAATGTTGAGTCCTTAAAAGGGACTTTGGCGCGTTCCAATCCATTGAATTTACGATAGTTCCGCAAAAGGGACTATCGTCTTGTTTTTGCTTAGTATTGCAGTTATAGTTCCCCATACGGAACTATGAAAACAAACGCCGACAAAAGAATTCCCATCCACAACCTTGAAGACCTAGGGACCGCAGTCCGCGAACGTCGAAAGGCTGCCCGCATGACCCTGGACCAGGCGGCTGACCTTCTTGGTGTGAGCCGGCGTTTCTTGATCGAACTGGAACACGGACGACGTCGGGCCAGCATCGAGAAGGTCATGGCCGTTCTTGATGCCCTTGGACTGGAAATCGTGTTGCAACCGCGCGGCCAATCTCGATCCAGTAGGGGTTAGTCCAATGGACGACGTTCGCTTTACTGTTTTCCTGGGCGACCGGGTAACGGGACACATTGACGTAGATCGTGGGCGCATGTCCTTCGGGTATCGCGATTCGGTTGGCGAGGATGCCTCGCCGATATCGCTTAGTCTTCCTCTTAGGAAGGAACCATACGGCGACGGGGAGGCGCGACCCTATTTTGAAAATCTCCTGCCCGAAAGCGAGTTCCGCCATTTCATGGCAAGACACGCAGGGCTCGCCGATCGCAACACCTCCGGCATTCTGGGAGCTATTGGGGGCGAATGCCCTGGTGCGGTTTCCATCTGGCCGGGTGAACTCGACACGTGGCCCCCGGGGTCATACGAAGCGACCACTGTAGCTCACTTGGGGAAACTGTTCAACGCATCCGATGATACCGCGTTGATGGACGAACAACGCAAGGGGCGGATCTCTCTTCCCGGCGCACTTCCCAAATTGACTTTACGGCTCGACGATGGCGACTGGCGCCTGGCCCGCGCGGGGGCGGCTACGACACACATCTTGAAGCGAACGAGCCTCGGTTTCGCATACCTTGTGGAAAACGAGTACTTCTGTATGCGTCTTGCCGATCGCTGCGGGCTGAATGTTCCGCATGTCTTCATGCTCGATGTTGGAATACCACTGTTGGCGATAGAGCGGTTCGATCGAATTCGTGAAAACGATAATATCGCTCGTGTTCACCAGGAGGATTTTTGCCAGGCGACGGCGTGTCTTCCCGCGGCAAAGTATGAGGCCGATGGCGGACCCGGGTTTGCCACCGCAATCCGATTGCTGCGGGGACATAGCGCGCTTCCGCTGGCCGACGTTGCAGCGTTCGTGCGATGGGGCATTTTCAACTACGTCATTGGCAACGAGGATGCGCACGCCAAAAACGTGGCCCTGTTGTATGGTGATGAGGGTGTGCGACTCGCTCCGTTTTACGACCTAGTATCGACTGAAGTCTATAAGGGATTGCAGCGAAAATCCGCCATGGCAATCGGGGGAGAGCGACGGTTTGCGTATGTGCGCGCGCGACAATGGTCACGTATGGCCAACGAGGTCGGCCTCACAATTCGTGGCATGAAGCGTTTGCTACGCGAAACCGAAGAGGCCGTTTCCAGTGTACTGGACGCCACACACGACGAGGCTGTCAGCCAATCAAATGACATCCCAATTCACCTGTTGATTCGTCATCTCGTGGAGGCACGCGTAACAGCGATTCGGGATCAACTCGCAAATTGGGACTAACCGCCACCGACCGTGGCACCCCCTCCCCCCCGAATCACGGATACAATTTTGTGAACGGCCTCTTCGGTGACATCCCCCTCTTGGACACCACGTTGTTGCATCTTGTCTTCTCCCCAGTTGACATGTGTATCACATGTATTCATGTTAACAGCATGTCCAAAATGATTCAGATTCGCAACGTACCTGATAAATTGCATCGCGAACTCAAAGTCCGTGCTGCACGTGGAGGGATGACCCTTTCGGATTATCTGTTAGCCGAGCTGCGTCGGAGCGTGCAACGTCCCACCATCAGCGAGTTGCGTGAACGTTTACGGGCCAGGACGCCGGTGCGCGTGCGAGAATCTCCGGCGAAAGCCGTGCGGGCCGAGCGGGATCGTCGGTGATTGTTCTCGATGCGTCGGCAGCGTTGGAGATGCTTCTACGCACCAACGCGGCAGCGTTCCTGGAAGAGCGTGTCTTTGACGCGCGTGAGTCGCTCCATGCACCACATTTGCTGGATGTCGAAGTCGTGCAGGTCGTGCGGCGGTACGTCGCGCGCGGGGTCGTTGAACGACGCCGTGTACGTAGCGCTGGCAGAAGCGCTTGATGCGCCACTCGTTACACGCGACGCGAGACTCGCGCGATCACCGGGGCATCAGGCCCAGGTTGAGTTGTTCTGAGTGAAATCTTGGCTGGACCGGATGCGGACCGGTGGATGAATCAGGTTTCTGAGAAGACGAGCCAGCCTTCCGCCAAACGCTTTTGATTACACGGGGGATGGCCAGTGCGTTGGACTACACACACCGTCGAGGGGAGGTTGGTCGCATTAGGCCTGTGGTAGAACGAGCCCTGAAGGCGGATCCTGACAATCCAATACGTAACCTCTGTGCGTTCTCGACAGAGCGTTACGCGGTGAGAAAGACACCGCTCTGAAACTCTGAAAGCCCGCATACCGAGATGCTCTCTGGTGGGACGAGGACTATGCCCGACTAATCGCCGGTGTGTATGCCCTGCTTGGCGAGACTGATGAATCGCTTCGCTGGTTGGAACATTCGGCGATGGACCGTGGATTCATCGACTATCCGCTGCACAACCACAACGATCCGTTCCTGGAAACGTCAGAAGTGATCCGCGGTTCGTTGATTTGATGGGGCGCGTCAAAGAGCGGTGGGAAGCGTTCGAGGCGTGAACACGACCGCGTTGCCGTCCATCTCGCAAAGGTGCGATGAACGAGCCATGTTATCAACACGAGCGAAAACACTGATTCATTCAGCCTAACAAGAGGTGATGAGACAGGGACATAAGTCAACCCTAAACCTGAGACCCCATTGATCAACAGGTCAGCCGATGTGTCCCCGGAAAACTGCACCTTATTTGAATAGTAAAGGTGTACCGATTTGCCGATCACGCCGCCCAGTTTAAAGTCCGTTGTCACGCCAGTCTTCGATTCACTATCGCCTCCTGGTGTGCCGCTTCCGATGCTGGTGACGCCAGCCCCGAGCCCGAAACCGATAATGAAACCACTTCGTTGTGCTTCCACGTCGCTAACGCCGAGGGCCGAAGCGAACAAAAACAAGGAGATTAAGGCTGTG
>JAZDDC010000070.1:0-3654 GCA_036679565.1 Gemmatimonadota bacterium | reverse complement strand
GCTCGTTTCACCGAAATCGTAGATGCCGCAAACATTTGGGTGATTGATTTGTGCTGCATTCGCCGCTTCGCGATTGAATCGCGCGATGGCCTCCGCATCGGACGACATCGATTGCGTGATGACTTTGATGGCGCTCTTGCGACCCATCTTGACGTGTTCGCCGAGGTACACCGCACCCATGCCGCCTTCACCGAGCTTCTTAGTGATGTGGTACCGGTCGGCAATGACGCTCCCGATGATTTCTTCGGAAGCGGCAGCACGCAAAGTTGTGCCATCGTTCTGGCAGAACCGAACGTCGTCGTCATATTCTCGGCCACATGCGGAACAGGTCTTCACAGCATTTCCACCCGGAACAATTTGTCACCCACGAGAAACCGCGAGCCGTCCTTCAATTCTATTTCGCCTCGTGCCGTGATGGCGACGCCGTTGCGGCTTCCCGCGTCAACCACACTGAAGTCCGCGTCTTCCGAACGGATCTGCGCGTGTAGGCCGCTCATGGAGGGATCGTACCCGAAGATCCAGTCGCCCTGGTCGCGGCCAATCGTGACGTTTCGCCCCGGTGACAGGTGCAGCACGTCTCGGTGGCTGCCATCGCTTCGCAATTGAGTGAGGCTGGCGATGTCGGCGCTCGGTGTCAGACTCCCCAAACGTCTCGTTGCATCGGCCTCGGGCGGATTCGGTCCTGGATATCCCAATCGACGGTAAAGAAAAATCTGTGATCCAATCAGTACGAGGTCCCCATCCTGTAACCGGTAGGTACCTTCTAGGAAAAACCACGTCCCGTTGCGACTGCCAAGATCGCGAATGAACAACTTCCCATCTTCAATCCGTAGTTCCGCGTGTCTCGGCGAGAGATACGGGTCGTCCGAAAATTCTATGTCCGTGCCGGTGCGACCGATGACGGCCGATGGAGCCGGCACACGATGCGTGCTCAGTTCCGAGCCGGACTCGTCGATCCGGATCAACTGCACGTTTGCATCCGTTCGCGGGATGCTGAAGGCCGACGTTCGAGCCGGTCCTCGCGCACCCGGTTCCAAACCGTATCCGCAAGACGGACAGAATTTGGCCAAGGGCGGCGTGATTGCGGAACATTTTAGACACGAATGCTCCGGTTTCTTGGCTCCTAGTCGGGAACCGCATGCAGGGCAATACGGCATCCCCTGTGACACGGGGTTGCGGCATACCGGACATTGCGGAGGTAAGGCGGAGGCGCCTGCCGAGCTTGTTGAACTCACCGTGTGGTTAGTCCCGTGGTTCCAGAACACACCGAAAACCGATTCCGGTGACTCCGGGCCCGTTTCTACCACGCCGCGATTGCCACTCACTCGTCCTCGCGTTCGATCTGCGACGCTGGATCAACTAATCGTCTCTCCGTGTCTGCCCCGTGGGACGCGAATTAAGCCAGAAACGTGCCTGTTCGCGGCAATCTACAGTCCCGGAAATTGGGGGTCAACTGACTCAAATTGACGTAGATTCTTGGTATAACTTAGTTTCCGCGTCCATGACCTACCGATCTTCGAACGCCATCTTGGCACTGTCTGTCGCGCTCGGTTGCTCCAGTGGTGGGGGGGTGGAGCCGTTCGAAGCCCCCGCACCAGTAAGCGGCCCACTCGCAATACGCGTCATTTACCCGCCGACCGAGGCATTCGGCTCCCCGATCCGCGACGGTTCGGTCATCTCGGCGGTTAGTTCGTACAGGGTCCCACGGGTTGATTCGATGTTTGTCTTTGGCTCCGTCGGCCGCAGCGACGCCCGGTTGACGATCAACGGGCAGGACATCGAGATACACCCCACAGGCGGCTGGTTGGCGTGGATCCCGGTGCCCGGGGCACCGGGCGACAGCACCATCCGGTTGCGTCTGAACGCGGTGTCGGGTGCCGATTTAGCTACCTCCGTCCTAGATGTTAAACGAACCAGCATCTTCCGACCGCCCTCGGCATCTGGACCGTGGCTTGATGCCGCGTCGTATTCGCCTACCGGCGACACCTGGGTGAGACCGGGAGAGGGTTTTCGATTGTCGCTACGGGCAAGCCCGGGCGCTCGGGTCCGTGCGATTCTTGCTTCCGGCGACACTGTCCACATGCTTCCTGCCCGGCTGCGCGACCCGCTCGACTGGGGGCAGCAGGCGTTCAGCGTCGATCCGGGTGTGCGCGATATGCCGTTGCCGGACCGATACGTTGGCTGGTGGACCGGTGCCCTCGGCCCGGACCCTGGCCCGGTGCTGTCTCCGGCGCCGCAGGTTGATCATGGTAATCACTCGACCATCGTCGAAGTGATTCTGGCTGGTGACACCTTGAGGACCAGGTGGCCCGCACGAGTAGGGGTCATTGAATCGTCTGTGCCACCGCTCGCGATCGTTGACGACGACACCGCTCGTGCCGGTGACACGGATGGCCTACTACCCGGCAGATTGACGCCACACGGCACGTATCAGTGGTTCTTCCCCAATGGCACCGTGGCAGCTGTCAGCGGGCGCAGGAACGACCAGGTGCGGCTCCGGCTGTCCTCAGCCTCCGTGGCGTGGGTGGACGCGGGCGACGTCAGATCGCTTCCACAGGGTACGCCTCCGCCCGTTGGCGTTTCGAAACCGCCACGACTCAGCTCAGGGCCGGATTTCGTGACCCTGCGCGTGCCACTCCCGGGTCGCGTCCCTTACTTCGTCGATGAGACGGAATTCGAGGTTCGTGTCCGTGTGTACGGGGTTGCACCGGACATCGATTGGATTCAGTATGGCGGCACTGACCCGTTCGTGGACCTGATTTCATTCGAGCAACCCGTTGAGGACGAAGTGGTGTTTATCGTTCGGCTGGCGGAGCCCGTGTGGGGCTATCGGACACGTTGGGAAGGTGATGATCTCCTTCTAGAAATCAGGCGACCGCCACAAGTCGATTCGGAAAACCCGCTCAGTGGAAGGACCCTCGCAATTGATGCCGGTCATCCGCCTGGTGGATCCACCGGTCCCACCGGTGTGAGGGAGCCCGATGTGACCCTGGCGGTGGCTCGGTTGGTAAGAACGCTGGCCGAAGAGGCCGGTGCGCGAGTTGTCATGACCCGAGATTCGGATGCGCCAGTTGGACTGGCGGAGCGAGTCGAGATCGCCGAGCGCCAAAACGCCGAATTGCTGGTTTCCATACACGCCAACGCCCTGCCGGACGGGGTCAATCCCTTTGTCAACAATGGAACAAGCGTTTACTACTACCACCCACGGAGTGCACCGTTAGCGCGTGAGCTGAACCGAGCCCTCGTTGCCCAGTTTGGGATGCGAGACCTGGGAATGGGTCGTGGTGATTTGGCTCTTGTGCGGGGCACCTGGATGCCATCCGCGTTGACGGAAGGCCTCTTTATGATGGTTCCCCGGCAGGAGTCCATCCTGGCCACGCCGGAGGGTCAAATGCGGTACGCGGTCGGGGTGATCGAGGGAATCGAGCGGTTTCTTAGGGCGGTATGGCGGTAGGACGGACGGGCGGTATGTCCACCCAACCCAACCACCCGTTTTTTTTGTGGGGGCGGGTGGTAGGGTACCGCCATACCGCCATACCGCCATACCGCCCTACCGCCCTACCGCCCTACTGCCCGTCCGCCTTCCGCCATACTTTATATTCCAATCGATCGAATTAGTATCCAATCGATCCAATTACTCGAATAATCTGAGCG
>JAZDDC010000007.1:0-9251 GCA_036679565.1 Gemmatimonadota bacterium | reverse complement strand
CGGTGTCGGCACGGTCCTGGAGGATGCGGTATGTCACGGCCTGCAGCGTGGGCGAAAAGCGTGTGTACAGCGTTCGCAGCGCTGATTCGTCACCATCCGCCATCCGCTCGATCAGCGCAACGTCGGGCCGGCGCGTGCGGGTGGTCATCACGCGACGCCAACTATGAGTCGTTGAGTCGAATCTATTTTGGTCACGCGATAGGAGTGCTGAGGTCCATAACACAATCTAAGTCTCCACCGGCGGTTACACCAAATCCTTCCAAAAGAGTACGTCCGTCATCAGTCATCAGTTTGGTCGGCGAGATCCGGCGTGCCCCAATCCGTTTGGCACGCCGTGTCGTACACCATATGGAGCCGGGCAGCAGAATCCGGCGTACTCTCATATGGAGGTCAGACTAATGAGGCGTTTGACATGGCTACGGCGCACCAGCTTGTTTGGGGCCCCGTTGGCATTTGTTGCAGCAGTGGGTTTTGCAAAATGGGCTACGGCGGCCGATCACCTCGACAGTCCGCTCGTTGCGGACGACGCAGGGGCGGACATTGCTGATGTGTACTCATTCATCAATCCCAACAAGCCGGACAAGCTCATCCTTGCCATGACTTTGCACGGGTTTGTGCCCCCGAATGAATCGAACATTTCAGTGTTTGATCCGGACGTATTGTACCAGTTCAAGATCGATAACGACGGCGACGCCGTCGAAGATCTTGTCATCCAAGCCTATGTAACGGAGCGTTCGAGGGGCTGGGGTTGGAAAAATCGGCACCGTGGGCGACAGGTCATGCGATTCCGTGGGCCGGTTGTGCCGGAAGTTACAGGTAATCTCGCGCAGCTTGTCGGGACACACGATGACGCACGTGTGCGTGTGAGTAGGACCGGGCGCAAACGGGTTGGCCGCGGCCATGATCTTCGGGTTTTTGCGGGAGTACGTGACGATCCGTTTTTCTTTGACGTTGGACAGTTCAACGCCATTCTGGCTGGCGAAGCGACCAGCTTCAACAATCCCGGGATGGATGGATTCGCCGGGTTCAACGCATACGCCATTGTCGTTGAAGTACCCATTGACAAGCTAGGTGACAACCCGAACATCGGGGTTTGGGGCACGACGAGTCGTCGTTAGTCAACGAAAAACTCATATCAAGGAGACGCATACATGCTCTCGCGTAATATTTCTTGCCATTGACGACGAACTCGAGTTACATCGGAGCCGCATCGGCAAGCACGTCCTGACGCAGGTTGATCGGTTTGGGATCCCGGCAGTGAACACGGTATTTATCCCGTCTGATCTCAAGGATCGATTCAATCAAACGGCGCCAGCCGACGACATCGCTGAGTTTCGCGGTGTTATCGAACAAACCATCATCAATACGTACGGCGGAGACCCAGCGCTCGCGTCCACCATCGCGAGTGTTATCACGCCGGACATTCAACCAATAAATACCTCGCAACCGACTGCGTTTTTGAACGGGCGACAACTGGCCGATGACGTTATCACTGCTGAACTGATGTTGCTCTTTGGCGACAACGCGGCGTTGAATGACGACAATGTCGATGCCAATGATAGACCGTTCCTGAATCGCTTCCCGTTTCTCGCGCGTCCGCACAGAGGTGGACGGTGGTAGCGAAGTACGTTCGGTGGCCCGTCGTCGTATTCGGCGGCGGGTTGCTGATGTTCACGGCCCGAGCAGCGTTCTCATGGCCAACGTCGGCATCAGACACCGCTCGTATTCAAATGGATACCGCGCAGGCCTCAGTGGCAATCGCGACATTCGAGGCACGCTATCGTCTGGATCCGCGGAATTACGTTCTCGCTGGCCGGCTCGCGGATCGATACATGGCGCGTTTCGCCGTTGGTGCCAATCTGAGGGATGTTGACCGCGCCGAAGCAATCGCTCGGCGACTGGCCCGGGAAGTACCACGGAAGTCGGGGGCTGAGGCGAGGTTGTCTCAGATCTTGCTGGCGCGGCATGATTTCGCGGGGGCTTACGATGCTGCCAAGCGGTCTATCGCGCACGACTCGACCGGGGACGTGGGGTGGGCCGTTCTTTTCGATGTGGCCATGTCCACCGGTAACTATCTCGACGCGGATACGGCCTTGGCACGTCTCGAGCCCGGTACACTCGCAAGGCAACTACGGCACGCCCGCTGGTTAGCATTTCACGGAGATATCGAAGCCGCGTATCAGAAGCACGCACGCGCGTGTAAGGATATACGGTTCTCCGGTCTGCGGCCGCAAGTCGCCGCTTGGTGTCTGACGGAGTTGTCCGTGCTTGCGCTGGAGCGTGATGGTTCCGAACCGGCCAAGAACATCTTGGGGCTGGCTACGGAAACCCAACCTGGCTACCGCGGTGCCCTCGAGAAGTTAGCAGACATTGCGGCTGTGGAGAGGGACTGGGAACGGGCCGCCGGTTTGTATGAGAGAATAGCAGTCGATGCGCATCCCGATCTCTATCTGCGGTTGTCGGAAGTGTACCGCGAACTTGGGGACACGGTGCGCGCATTGGAGATGGAAACCCAGTTTCTCCGCGTCGCAACCGCGTCCGGTAGCGAAGCGCTGTACGCCCATCCGCTAGCGATGTTCCTCGCGCAGAGTGTTGAATCCATTGATGAAGCTGCCGACGTTATTCATCGCGATATGACACGCCGCCGGCCGGTGGAAGCATTTAGTGTCCTGGCGTGGGTTGAGCTTCGACGCGGCAATGTGAACGCAGCGTTGGAAGCTTCTTTGGAAGCGCGGGCATGGGGATCTCCCTCTCCAACCATGGATTATGTGTACGGTCGTGTGTTGGATGCCTTAGGGCGCCACGACGAAGCAGTCGAAATGTTTGAGCAAGCAACGCAAAATGTGTTGTTGCTTGAACCGCACGTGCGGCAATACGTGGCGGGTTACTAGATAGCTGGTGTAACCCGCTGGATTTCTTCCTGCCAACGGAGTAGGTGTTTGCCGCTTTTACCTGACGGAGGCAGCGAAGGGTATTCATTAATAGGGCGATGACACGAGATGTGCCCAGAACGAATTATGACCCTTCTCCGCGGGAAGGTGTAACGATGATCGGTTCCCATAGTCTAAGGAGTACTCTGGTGTATCGATTGATTCTCAGCGCACTCGCCGTCCCGTTCACCGCTTCAGCGCTCAGCGCCCAAACCCCTCGCGGTGTCGGGCATGTGTTCTCCGCCAATCTCTCTGGTGGCAACGTGACCGAGCACGATCCGGGTGCCATCACGTATGTGGGCAATTTTGTTGAAGCGGGTGCCGGTGGGTTGACCGGCGCAACCGGCATCGCCTTCGGCCCCGATGGCGATCTGTTCGTCGCAAGTAGTCGCACGGATGCCATCTTGCGGTTTGATGGTGAAACCGGGGAACTGGTGGGTCCCTTCATTCAAGACTCGATACTGCACTCACCGTTCTCCGTCATCTTCGGACCGAACGGCGATCTCTTCGTCAGTTCCGGCACCGATCACCAAGTGCTGCGCTATGATGGAGAAACGGGTGTTTTTCGCGGAGTCGTGTTGGACGGACTCCGTGTGCCGATCGGGCTCCGCTTTGGGCCCGACGGCGCGTTGTACGTGGCTAACGCTGGTGAGGATCAGATCGTTCGCGTCGATCTGAACGAGGACATGTCCACGGTGTTCATCGAAGGTGGTCTCCGTTTCCCTTCGGATTTGGTGTTCACGGACGACGGGAGCTTGTATGTCACGAGCGCAATCACGAGGCAGATTTTGGAATACGACGCTGACACGGGCGCATTCCGAAAAGAATTGCACGTGATGCCCGACGGGAGTGCCCCGGTTGGGATCGACGTGGCATTGGACGGCAGTCTCGTTGTCGCGGATTTCGCAGGCGATCGGATTGTCCGGATCGATCGCACGAGCGGCGATGTGACGGAGATGGTAGGTGGCCTGGCAGGACCGGAGAACATTGTTGTCAAAAGGCCGTCAAGACGGCAATAGCGGGCAGTCTGCATATATAAGGAATGGCGTTTGTTGAGCGTCGTTCGGCGGAATGCCGGCCGATCCTTTGCCCCTGCGTTCTCATTTTCCTGTGTTTTCTGGACACTCTGAGCCGTTTGGTAGCGAGGGACGACTTCCGGGAATTCGTCCTTGGTGCTAAGGTTTTACGGTAGCTGGACGACGTAGCGTAGGTCACCGAACCCGATCGGCGGCGCCAAAGTGCGTGTGTATCCACCCCGAAACATCTCCGTCTTTTTCGGACCGTTCCCTGTCGAGTCCACGCAACTCTTTTCCCATTTTGTCTGCAGTCCGTCCCGTCAACGATCATTTCCTTTGTGGTGGAGTGACTGATGTTCGAGAATTTTGTCAAGACGTATCCCAAGGCCGAAGACGGTCCCGCGTTTACACACACCACCATGGTGCGACACAACGGCACTGTAATCGCATTCGCGATGAATGACCAACGGCGGATTTTCTATTCCGTTCTCGACCTCGGCGATCAACGTAGCAAGGGCCCCATCGACGTCAATTATTGGCAGGACAATCCACGACAGTTGGTCTTCCCGAACGAAGTCGAGACCGTGGGGGAAGGGCTGTTTGATCCACGCAAAATGCCGGTGTACAAGATTGGCAGTGGCACACCCGAAGCGCCCAACGCGCGGGTGCGAGACAATGAGAAGGACCACTTCCGTTCTACCACCGCCATGTTGTCCGCGAATGTCGCCATGCAGGTGCTATCTGACAACAAGTTCGTATACGTGTTTCGGCAATCTTTGGCGAATGAAGACGTTGGCGTGGCGGCGGACACAATGCTTGTGGATCGTTACGTTTTGGCCGGAACGACGCTTGCGCCCAAACGCGTGGTGCGGTTTCAACGCAGTCGTAACAAGCACCGCCCGGAAAGTCGTAAAGATGGACTCGGTGCCAAAGACATGGAAAAGAAGCCGTTCTTTGAGCCCACCCAAAAGCTCGAGTTCATTCGCAATCTGACGGATGGCCGGTTCACCGCGCTCATCGTTCCGACGCAAATTGCCAACGTGCAGCGGTGGCAGGTGTTCGCGTATAACAGCAAGACGAAAGTGATCGATTCGTTCAATGTTGAGCGGTCGATCGACGGCTTGTTCAATCTCCGTGGCTCCAACCTCTTTGTTCGACCGGACAGCGACACCGTGCCGCCATTGAACGGCAATGGTGATGCCGATCGGAAGCTGATGCGTGAGGGTTACGCGGAGTGGGCGTTGCGGTTCAACGGTACCACATCAGTGACGGTGAAGACGCAGATCACAAACGTGGCCACCGACGCCTATACGCTCGAGTTTTGGTTAAAGCCGGACGGTTTTGCCAACCCGCAAACGCTGTTCGGCGTCGCTGATCAAGAATTGGGTGACATTCAGATCGACCCAGAAGGCCAGTTGCAGTTTGGATGGTCAGTGGGCAGTGATGGCGCGAGTGTCGAAAGTTTCGGCAGCCTCACCGCCTTGGAGGCGGGTGTATGGTCTCACATTGCGCTCATCGTGGACAATGAAATTGGAATGCTAAGCTGGTTCATCAACGGCGAGCTATCAAACGCGCTGGAACCGGGTGACATACTGTTCCCGACGCTGCAAAACCAAAAGCCGGTGCTTGGCGGTTCAAGTGCGGGGTTTGCCGGGCTGATCGACGAGGTGCGCATGTGGAGTCGCGCGCGGTTTGACGAAGAGCTTGTCGAGACCATGCAGCATCGATTGATTGGTTACGAACCGGGCCTCGCGCTTTACTGGCGCATGGATGAGGGCGGCGGGAAAAACGTGCGTGACCAAACTGACAATGCCAATCACGCCACGATCAAGGGCACCGCCACGTGGCACGCGTCCAACGCACCCATAGGTGATCACCCGGGCGTGCGCCGTTCAAGCTTTAGTTTTGATGGGCGAGATGTTGTGACGGGGATGTCTGCGCTGTTGTACTACCACCAAGAAAACAATAAGTCCGGGTACGACGCGGAAGAAAAACCGCTCAAAACCAAAGCGCGCGTGATGTTGGCGACAGCCACACACCCAGTTAAGGATGGCGTAGCGGGAAAGAACCACATCGCCATTCTTGACTTCGGATTATCGCGCGACGGAAGACTTGGTCAGATTCCGGATAATATCAAGCTCAATAATGTCGAAGTTACCGGAGACCGAGCACGCACATCACGCGATATTCAAGAACAGATTGCCTTTTGGGAGCAGCGCGAGGCCGAAGCATCCAAAAGGCGTTTGGAGTTCGATGGCACCATCGAGGTACCGGGGTACGATCCTGCCCTGAGTGCGGCCGATCGTGTTATGACGAGTGGGAGTGGTAGCGGAAAGGTCGTTGACGAAATCATCCTTGCCAAGGACAACGTGCGTCTCCGTTTACGGGAGGGAAAGATACTCTTTGAGGAACTGCCGGACGACGCTCCAGAGGTGCTGTCGTTGGCCAACTGGACTCTGCCGACCAACGAGGTAGTTCAGTTCGAACGAACCACCGCAGGTGCGACCGTTAGTGCGGTGGAGGTGATTCCAGACCCGTCATCTAATGGCGATACGGGCGAGAACGACGAACCGAAACCGGTGATACCAGAACAGAATATTGTCGGCACACCTGAGTGGCTTGCTGCCTGGACGGACTGGGCAGGCGGTGTAGGGAGCCGCGAAGCCGCATTGGTTATCGGTACGCTGTTCTTCTACTTCAAGGGCGATGCGTACATGCTCTTTGACTGGTCGAAACGTTCGTTCACAGGACCCGTTGCACTCGAAGATGGTGTGTTTCCCGGTTTATGGTCGGGTGGTGTGGACGCCGCGCATACAACGACCGAAGCCACCGTTGCGTTTCACAGACGTCGCGGCATCAAACAGGGTGGGGTTCGCTCGGAGTTTAGGACATATACCGTCGCGAACGGTGTCTTCACGTTGAGCCAGGAGGGTAATCTCAATGAACTTTACCGCGGTGCTCCATTTGTGTTCCTCCACAACGAGTATCGCGATAAATCGGCGGATGATATCGACACAGAGCTGAAAGGAGAATTGGAGGAGGCCACGCAAGAGTTGTTGCAACTTCGCGCCGAGCTGGCGCAAGCCCAGGCCCGTGAGTTGGAGAATCTCGAAGTCGAGATCGAAATGCATATGATACACGCCGATCCGTTTGGTCTGACGGCACTTGGCGGCTTGCTGATGTTTGCCTGGGCGAAGGGTGCGCCAAAATTATTTGACAGCGCTAACGGCAAATTGGCGCTCTACTTTCAGGGCGCTGATGACCAATTCTTCGTCGCCTACTACGACACGATGACGTCTGCGGTGAACATACAAATTCCGGCAGGCGGTGCGACCAATATCGTGTGTATTCCGCGCATGGTCGGGCCCATGGCAGAAACCGTTGTCAAAATTGAGGGCGACGATGAGGCGGTCTGTAACGTGACGTTGCAGAATCCGACCATGTCCGTTGAGGAGGTCTGGGGCGATGTGCCACGTGACGCCAAGAAGCTTGCCGCGGTGGTCAACGGTGCTGCGGAACCCGTGCTCGTCGCTGAGCTAGCTGAGGCGGCGTCCGGCGATGTCAGCTACCTGACTCTTTCGAATGTGACGCTTCGCGATTTTCGTGAGGGAAGTCATCTCGTGTTTGGCTCGCAGTCATCGCCAGTGAGACGGGTGAGCCAAAACGTTGCGTTGTCGTTTGCAGGTGACGGAACGTTTGTCGAGTTACCGGAGCCGGTCATTGGTGCGTCAGGCACCATCGAGATATGGATCAAGTTGAACGGCGACGGTGATCAGACCATCTTTGATGCTTCGACGCAGGAACCCGCTGATCGACATACGAAGAAATATTTTGCGATCTACATTGACGACGGCATGTTGCGCTTTGACCTCGAGGATGCCGATGACGAGGACACCAGCGGCGAGGTACGACTGGCTTCTCTGGATACCGGTGGCGGTTGGCATCATCTCGTGGCCGTTTGGAAATTTGGTGATTCGGGTTTCGCGCGTGTGTATTGGGATGGTCGTCGCGTCATCAACGCACGGCACTTGAATGGCCAACCACCTGAATATCTCAATCCTTTCATCGGCAAGCCGCGGGGGGAATACTTTTCCAGCGGTGAGTTCGATGGTGAAATCGCCGAGCTGTCGCTGCATTCAATCGCGCTGGCAGCCGGAGTAATAAAGTCTCGCCATGCGGCGGGTGTTTTCGGTGTATCGCCTGATGGAACGATGGCAAGTATACGTTTCGAGGAGTTTGATGGTGTCATTGTAGCCCGTGATCTGAGCGCCAATGGAGTCAAGGCTGTCGTGAACGCGGGAACACTTACGGCGGTGGGCCCCGGAACTCACCGCGTGGACATCGAACCTGTGCAACTTACCGCGGACCTCGCCATCGGGAGTGCCGTTCATGCGATGATCGACTACACGGTGGCCGGGCGATTTGCCAGTGGGCGCACCGGCAAACGTTCGATGTTGTTTGCGGCGGATGCCTCAAAGGCGGAAGGGGTTGTCGGGAATATCACAATTCTCGGCAGTCCTGCAAATTCGCCGATGACTCGTTGGGTTGCATACGCGCAGGGCAGCACGCTGGAGTTGGACGGCCGTTCGGGTCGTGTGGTTCCAAAGGATCCCGATCGCCTTCCTGACTTCGATGCCCCTGGTGACGTGACGCTGGAATCGTGGATACGTCCTGAGCCTGCCACCGGCACGGAGTTCTCACGCGTCGTGCACCACAATTCCACAACGTCGATGTATGCGTTGGGTTTTCGACCCAGTCAGCTGAAGTCCGCCATGCTCTTCAATGCGGCCGATGCCGAGAAAGCGTATGCGTGGGCGGGACGCCAGGTTTGGAATCGATGGCTGGGCAACAAGAATTGGGCATTTGAAGCGGCAAACGCTGCCATCAAAGCGTCGTCGGCCGGCCAGAGTGTGAGCGAGATCGCAACTGCGGCTGAAAAGGCTGCACGCAAGAGCATGCAGGCGGGATTTTGGTTCTTCTTTTTCTGGTCGAACCACGAACGCGACCGTGTCGGCAAGATCGCGAGAGAATGGGCGATTACATGGGCGCGTACTCACAAAGACTATGTTGAGATTGCCAATGAGACCGCGCTCAATCCGAATTCGGACCAGTGGACGGTAGAACTCTGGTTCCGGGCCGACCGTACAACCGGCCCAAATATTTTGTACAACAAACAACAACTTTATGAAGCACAGGTGAACAACGGCTATTTTGAGTATGCTTGGCATCCCAATTGGGTGTGGGAGAAGGAGGTGTTCCCGGTAGCGCGTGGTCAGTGGTACCACGTCGCCATTGTCTATAACGG
>JAZDDC010000069.1:0-2148 GCA_036679565.1 Gemmatimonadota bacterium | reverse complement strand
GGGGTTTGTGGACGATGTCATCGATCCGCGTGAAACACGACCTCGGCTCATCTCCGCACTGCGCACGTTGTTGACCAAACGTGACGACGCACCTCCCAAAAAACACGGAAATATTCCGCTTTGAGTCTCTACCAGGTTCGGCGGTTGATGCGATGAAACGACTGTTGATTGCGAATCGAGGTGAGATTGCGCTTCGTATTGTCCGAGCGTGCCGCGAAGAGGGAATCGAAACCGTCGCCGTCTTCTCTGACGCCGACCGCGGGAGCCCCCATGTGCAAGCCGCCGATCGCGCCGTGTCACTCGGTCCACCGACCGCGTCGGAGTCATATCTACGGATCGATAAGTTGCTGGATGCCGCCAACGAAACGGGTGCGGACGCGGTGCATCCCGGGTACGGCTTCTTAGCGGAACGGGCTGACTTCGCCGACGCGGTTGCGAACGCGGGATTGACGTTTGTCGGGCCGTCCGCAGCTGCCATCCGGGCCATGGGCGAAAAAACTTCGGCCCGTGCGTTGATGAAAAAGGCTGGCATCCCAATCGTTCCGGGTACCGTAACACCCGTCTCGGACGCGCGGGAGGCGGCCCACGTAGCGGAAGACCTGGGCTATCCCGTGTTGCTCAAGGCCGTGGCGGGTGGGGGCGGTAAGGGAATGCGTGTTGTGCGTTCGGCAGACGAACTCGAATCCGCGCTGATACAGGCTCGCTCCGAAGCCACGAAGGCGTTTGGTAACGGTGATGTGTACGTCGAGAAGTTTATCACCCGCCCCCGTCATATCGAGATCCAGATTTTGGCGGACACCCATGGCCGTACGGTACACTACGGTGAACGAGAGTGCTCGGTGCAACGTCGCCATCAGAAGTTGATCGAAGAAGCGCCGTCAACGGTGGTGGACGTCGCGTTGCGCGAGCGGATGGGGGACGCGGCGGTCCGTGCCGCTCAGACCGTCGATTACGTGGGTGCGGGTACGATCGAGTTTCTCCTCGACAATCGCGGTCATTTCTATTTTCTCGAGATGAATACGAGAATCCAAGTCGAACACCCTGTGACCGAATTGGTGTACGGTATTGACTTGGTCCGCGAACAACTTCGTATTGCTGCCGGTCATCCTATCCAAAACGTCAACGCGGTGCCACGCGGGCACGCCATCGAATGCCGTATTACGAGCGAAGATCCGTTTGATGATTTTCTGCCCGCCACCGGACGCATCTGCGCACTGCGTGTGCCCGCGGGTCCGGGTGTACGGTGGGACGCGGGTGTGGATGTTGGCTCGGACGTTGGGCTGTTTTACGACTCGTTGTTGGCCAAACTCATCGTCTGGGGTGAAACACGCGACGTTGCCCGGCGGCGGATGTCTCGTGCGTTGCGGGATCTTGTGATTGTTGGCGTGTCTACCAGCCAAACTTTTCATACGCGGGTGATGGACGAGCCGGAATTCGTCGCCGGTGCCTACGATATCGGATATTTCGACACCACAGGGCAGCGTCTACTCGAAACTCCACCCCCTGATGATTGGGTGGAGAGAGTCGCGGTCGCGACGGCATTGCTTGAGCACCGTTGGCAGTCGTCATCTAACCCACGGAGCAAGTCGTTGCCCGCCGAATCTGCCTGGTTGCACGCCGCAAGACGCGGCGGTCTGCGATGAACGAGGTGGAAATCCACGCCGTTGCTGCGGGCGGGGCCGTTGTAGGCAGGCTGGCGGATGGGTTGATTGTGTTCGTGCCACGTACCACACCGGGTGACCGGGTAGTGATCGAAATCGTCGATAAGCGAAAGCGTTGGGCGACCGGTCGCGTAACGTCTGTCCTGCACCACGGTGTTGATCGTATCGACGCGGAATGCCCGCATTACGATGGTGACAGATGTGGTGGCTGCCAATTGCAACACATTGGGGGTGATGCGCAACGTCGCATCAAAGGACGCATCGTTGGCGATGCGTTGCGTCGCATAGCGCGACAAGAGTGCGAGGATCCAATCGTCGAGCCATCGAATGACAGTTGGCACTATCGACGCAAGATCACGCTACATCAGGATGCCGACAGCCGGATCGGGCTGCACCGGTACGACGACCCAGCCGGTGTTTTCGATTTGCATGAATGCGCCATTACGGACAAGAAGCTGATGCAGCTTTGGCGAGATGTCGCCGCGCA
>JAZDDC010000688.1:0-8168 GCA_036679565.1 Gemmatimonadota bacterium | reverse complement strand
CAAGTTGAGTTCACCCTGTAACAGTTCGATGTAACGTGGTCGCTTATCGGTTTCACTGTCAAAATCCCATTCAGCAAACGCCGTCGCCGCGCCCCCAACAATCGTACCCGCGACAAACGTACCCAATAGCAACCCCGTAGCCTGTATTTTTGATCTATTCACTTTCACGACATCTCCACTGCTGATTTCGTTAGTAATTCGCTCTTAACATGCTGGATTAGTAACCCGAAACGAGCACCACATCGACATCCGGGGCAGCTGGCCCATACATGAGGACGCGTTGTTCTACATTCTGAGCGGTGGCACTCAGTTCGTCGTCAATTGTCACACGTTCCACCGGCCTATTGCCCTGTAAACCCACAAGTGCTGCGAGCACGAGTAGCGCCGCGGCGGCGAGTCCGGGACTCATCCATGCCCCCAGAACATCCCATGGACCAGATGAGGCAGGTCGTTCAAACTCATGCCGCGCGTTTGCAACCACGTGTGAAACGAATGCATCGTGGTCTGTGGGTGTCAGTAGCTCTCGCAACGCCTTCCCCAACGCCCGGTCCGGCCGATGGTTAAAAGGTGAGTCGGCTTTCATATAGTTTCCTCTTTCCAATCTTGCCACGGTCGTAGTGTTGGCCTCAGCGCCCGCCGCCCGTGAAAAACATCAGATCGTACCGTTCCCTGGGGAACCTTGAGTATTTCGGCAATCTCCGCGTGCGAATACCCTTCGACATCAAACAATGTGACCGCTGTGCGTTGTCTTTGGGGTAGCTTTCGCAGGCCCTCCCGCAACGCAGCGAGCATGGAACGCCGATCGGTTTCCGTGGCCGGTCCGGCCGCCCGTGCTGGCGCTGACGGCGACAACGCTTCGGTGGCGCGAACTTTATTTCGACGTTGCCGATCAACGGCGGCATTCGACACGATCCGCATGAGCCAGGGTCCGAATGGTCTGCTCGGATCGTATCGGCCGAGATTCCGGAGGGCCGACAAAAAGGCATCCTGTGCTGCATCATCTCCGTCGTGCTGGTCGCCCAAAATACCCCGGGCAACCCGGCGAGCCTGTTCCCCGTACCGATCAACCAGGCGTCCGAATGCCTCAATGTCTCCGGCATGGGCCCGAGCGGCCCACTCAATCTCGACTGGATCGACCTCACGGACGCCTGATACCGTTTCACGTGTTTGCTGCTTCAGGTTCAAATTGACCCTCCATGAGACTCGGTGGGTGTCCTTAATTTACGCTGCCATGAGGGGAGGCGTTGAATGACTCCTCAGATCTATACACAATCCAGCGGGTTCTGCGCCATCAGGAGGCCCCTAGTCCGAACGTGGCCTCGTGCGGGGCCAGCGACTCTATCAAGAATTGTACGTGTTCCTCCAAGGGCACGTCGAGTTCGGCGAGCCCCGTTTGGATGTCCTCTCGGCTGACCCCCCTGGCGAATGCCTTGTCTTTGAGCTTCTTCTTGACACTCTTCACCCCAAGATCTGTGAGGCTGCGTGATGGCCGGACAAGTGCGCAAGCGACCAAGAAACCACACAGCTCATCCACCGCGAATAAGGTTTTGGCCATCGGTGTTTCTCGGGAAACCCCGCAATAGACGGCGTGGCCGAGGATTGCGTTGCAGGATTCCTCGGGGAAGCCACGCTCCCTGAGCAGATTCACACCGAAGCTGGGGTGCTCCTCGGTGGGTGAATGGGCGTCATTTGGATATCGCTCGTAGTCGAAATCGTGGAGCAGACCAACCACGCCCCAGTCGTCCTCGTTGTTCGCGGATTTTCGTGCATACGCACGCATTGCCTGCTCGACGGCGTACATATGTGCGCGAAGGGTCTTTGATTCGGTGTATTCGTGCATCAACGCAAGTGCTTCGTCGCGGGTCATACGAGGTCACTCCCCTCACGTTTTTCCAGCCAAAGTTGTAGAACAATAAGCGCCCAGAGGGCCCTGCTGTGATTCGCCCGCCCCTGTTGATGCTCGGCCAGTAACCGGGCGACAGGAAGCTCGGGCATGAACGTCTGGTTTGCAATCCGTTTTGGTTCCAGAAGCCGCCCTACCGTGGTGCGCAATTCATTGTTTATCCAACTGCCTATCGGCACACTCAAACCCCGTTTGCGTCGCCGGATTATCCAGCTCGGGACGACACCGTGAGCTGCCTCCGCGAGCGCGATCTTCAGCTTGCGACCTGCCACTTTTTCGTGGCGCGGGAGCGATCTCGCGTATGCGACCACATATTTGTCCAAGAATGGCGCCCGTGTCTCCAATGACCACAGCATGCTGGCTCGGTCGAGCTTTGTCAGGAGTCCTTCCCGTAAATAACCCGAAACATCCATCTCCATTGCGGCCAGCACCGGATCGATGTGCGTGGGTAACCCGCCTAACACATGATCTTGCCAGTCGCGTGGCAAATATCGTAACAGCCCGGTGCCGAACCAGCTCACGTGGCGACGATGTGTGTCGTCGGCGGAGTGGCTCAGAAAACGATCCAAGAGCATAGCCATGGGGACTCGCTTGCTCGATGCAGCCTTCCTGGTGAGCGTTTGTCGAATACTAGCCAGAATGGGTGATGGCAACCGTGTGACAGTGTCCGCCCACTGATGACCGATGTAGGTGGGATAACCACCGAAAAATTCGTCCGCTCCCTCCCCGCTCAGCACGGCACCGACATGTTGGCGTGCAACCCTGGAAAGTAGTGTCGTGGGCAGAACGGCCGGATCGGAGATTGGCTCCGCAACTCGAGCGGTGACGATTTCCAACGCCTCCGTGAGCGTTTTGGGATTGACCACGACTTCATGATGTCGCGAGCGGAAGTGCGCGGCGACCGCGCGCGCGAACAATCCCTCATCGTAGCTCGAATCGGTGAAACGAGCGGTGAAGGTGTGAACGCCCGGTTGAACTTGCGTGGCGAAAGCGGTAACGAGCGACGAGTCCAATCCGCCGCTGGTAAAAACTCCGACGGGCACGTCGGCGTGCATCTGCTTGATGACCGCCGACTGCAACAGAGACCGCAGGCGATCGGGTCGTGCAGAATGGACGGTGGTCGTTTTGTCGGTACGTTGGTCTAGGGGAGAGGACGTGGACCCATTGGCCGTAAAGGTGACCACGGTACCGGCTGGGATTTTCCGGATCTCGGGATGTAGGGTTTTTGGCTCCCTGACGTAGCCGAGTGCGAGGTAGTCCGCGATTGCTGCGGAATCCAAGCTACACGACTTGTCTGGATGCTCACGAAGTGCTTGGATTTCAGATGCAAACCAGACCTCGTGTCCAAACTGGGCATAAAAAAGCGGTTTTTCTCCCGCTCGGTCCCTCACGAGGAGTAGCGTTCGTGTTTCGCGATTCCAGGCGGCAATCGCGAACATTCCGTCTAACCACGTGAGTGCGGTGGGTCCGTGAGTTTCGAGCAACGGAACGAGTGGTTCCACATCTGTCTTTGACCGATAGCGGTACGTCGGGTGTCGGTTCCGAATTTCGCCCGCATTGTAAACCTCACCGTTACAGACGACGACCGTCCCGCCCGGACCGACGAACGGTTGATTCCCTGTGTCACGTCTATCGACAATGCGCAGCCGCGTGGCGCCAAGAATAGCGTCCTGATCCGTTTGCTCACCGACACCGTCGGGGCCACGGTGTTTCAGCGCGTGTGCCAATCGTGGCGCCAAATCTGGCCGTCGAAGATTTGATCCGTCGAGGGAAACCATTCCGTAGATGCCGCACATCAAACGCGGCCGGTCGAAGAAAGTTTGGATGCAGCGGTTGCCACGAGGGTGCTATTCGCTACCGGATGTTGGGCCGGTCGGCGCCGATGTTTGGGCGAGGGCTTCAGTTTTGCACGGTCCGTACGCGGACGCTCGTTTCATCTCGACGATCAGAGGGAGACGACTAGCAAGAACCGTTCGCACTCGCTGATCATCGTTCCTGGCAATAAAGATTCTCGGTGTGTTGCAATTCGCTAACGCATCGAGCCACCAATCGGCCGGTCTGAGGATTGTATTGAACTCCTCTCTAAACCGATCAAGAGATCTCACCAAGTAGTTGCTCGTGAGTTCGCTCCCGTCCGTAGTAGATAGCGTAAACGTCTTTCCCAGATAAAAAGGCAATGAAAGTGGGTACGCATCCACGGCCACGATCTCCGTGGCGTCTTCGACATGCAATTTGATTATGGTGGCTGCGTGAAAGGTGGAGCGATCCTCCCCGATTGCTCGCATCAATGTCGGGCTTCCCAGTGCTATGCCGGCGGCCGGTAAGCTCAACATCGTCATGACGACGGCTCGTCTGTCGTGCCACAACCAGAGGCCGATTGCCGCGACGCCGGTGACGAGGGAGAGTATCAACGACAGTCGTGGGATTGCGGCAGCAATAGCGGGTGACACGTCGAGTAACCCGTCCACTACTACCGATGCCATGCCGAGTAACACGGCGATGGGTAAAAGTGCGAGAGCGGTGGCGCGTGCACCGGGAAGCTTGGACGGCGCGGTGCTCCACAGGTGTGTAACGAGAAGGCCGACTGCCGGTAGTAACGGGAGGACGTATTGTGGCCGTTTTGATTGTGATAACGAGAAAAAAATGAGTGGCAGGGCAATCCATAGGAGGAAGAACGTTATCCGTCCGTCCTTGCGGAATCTTGTCGTGAGAGATTCGCCGTTTGATTTCCATCCAAACAACGCGACAAATGACCATGGCAAAGCGCCGGCTGCGAATATTGGGATGAAATACCAGAGCGGTCCGGTACGTCGAAGTTCGTCGGTGAAGAGCCGACCGACCGATTCGGTGTAAACCACATAGCGGACAAAGTCCGGGACCTGTCGCGACACGGCCACTACCCAAGGGAGTACGATCGCCACGAGCAGGAGCCAACCCATCGGATCGAGTAACCGTTTCCATCGCGCTCGAAAAACCCCGAATGGGATTGCTACCAGAAGGGGAATTATGATGGCGACCGGTCCTTTGGTGAGAACGCCGAATGCCATGAATCCAAATGCCGCCGGTATCCATTTTTGCGTGGTCGTCCGGCCCGCCACCGTGTCCTCCGCGTCCAGCCCTATAAACAAGGAGACGAGCGTAGCGGTTATGAAAAATGTTAACGCGCTGTCGAAGATCACTGTGCGTGCAAACGCGAGCGTGAGTGGCATCGTCCCAGTTGCAATTGCGGCTGTCCATCCACCGACGGGTCCGTAGAGTCGTTTACCAAACCACCCCACAAGCAAAATCGTGAGCAAGGTGAAGACGAATGGCGTGACGCGTGCGGCAAAAACTGTGGGGCCAAAGATCTCCATTGACACCGCGGCAGCGCCAAAGAAAATGATTGGTTTGTCCAGGTAAGGCAGCCCGTTAAGACGTGGCAGTATGTAGTCGTTCGAAGCCGCCATTTCCCGGGCGACTTCCGCATTTCGACCTTCGTCCGGATCGAGTAACGGGTAGCCGGCCAAACCGAATGCCAACCCGACGAGCATGAGTAGGAGAGGGACTAACCACTGGATCCGGTGTTCGTTCGCCATCAACTGGTGTCAGTTCTGCAAACCTGGAGGCGGAGCGGTGGGTGCCTGTGCGACGGTGAGGGGAACGGTTGTCGTTATGTCATCATCAACGGCTATGTGAAAATGATATTTGCCTGGTTTTGCGAGGGGCAGGTCGAAAACGAGTACCGTGCCGGCCTCAATCTCAATGACGCCGGCCGGTGGTTCATTAAACTCGAAGACGCCGTCGCCACTTATGATCTCATCTTGTTCGTCGTTGAGAAACCGAATGCGCACCGTATGCTTGCCGATTTCGGTTCGCTTCCCCTTTAGACGTAGGACGAGGTGCACCCGCGGATGCACCGCAGGGAACCGACCGATCCAGAGTTGCTCGAAGATGCCCATGATGGAAAGTTTTCCGAAACGATCGACAAGAGCATAGTCTGATACCAAGGCGAGGTTGATATTCACTGGTGTGACGACGGGCAGACTTCGTTAATCACACATTCCTCGCACTGGGGAACACGTGCGCGGCATGTGGCTCGACCGTGTTGAATCATCAAATGCGGAAACAGCGTCCAGTCTTTCTTAGGAACAAGATTCATCAAATCCTTTTCGATACGGACAGGGTCTTTGTTTTTGGTGAATTTGAGCCGATTCGAAATGCGTGAAACATGCGTATCCACCACGACACCCTCATCAATGCCGAACGCATTGCCCAGAACGACGTTTGCTGTCTTACGCCCAACACCTGCGAGCCCGGTGAGGTCCTTCATGTTCTTTGGCACTTTCCCGTCGTGGTGCTCCACGAGCGATTGCGCCATGCCGAGAATAGATTTTGTTTTGTTTCGGAAAAACCCCGTGGAACGTATGTCTTCTTCCAAGTCGCTTGGGTCGGCGTTGGCGAAGTCCTTGGCGGTTTTGTATTTTTTGAAGAGTGTCTTCGTGACAATATTGACACGCGCGTCGGTACACTGTGCACTCAAAATCGTTGCGACCAGAAGTTGCAGAGGGTTGCGGTAGTTGAGCGAACACTTGGCGTCCGGGTAACGGCGCTTGAGTTTTCGTATGACGGTTTTGGTTCTCGTGCCGATGTCCGCCGTCATGCCGCCCCTCGGTCACGAATATGATCCAAGAACCCTTCCAAGGGTCGTGTGTTGAGAATCTGATCCGCGGCCAGCCATCCCTTCCGGGCAATGCTGACCCCCAGATCCATATTGGACATACCTGCGGTATTGTGTGCGTCAGCACCAATCGATATCACAATACCCATGTTCGCCGCTTGTCGGACACGTCGCCAATCCAGATCCAAACGTTGCGGATGTGCGTTGATTTCGATGGCAATGTTTTTCTCGAGTGCCTTTTCGAAAATAGCATCGAGATCCAACGGATACGGATCACGTGACAATAGTAAACGCCCGGTAGGATGTCCGAGGATTGCCATTGTGGGATCATCCATGGCCGTGAGAATGCGCGCCGTCATCTCCTGCTCATTCTGCCCAAACCGATTGTGTACAGACGCAATGATGAAGTCGAACATGGCGCGTGTGGGCCGATCGTAGTCCAACTTCCCGTCTTCAAGGATATCGACTTCCACACCCTTTAAGACCTTTATCCCTGACACTTTGCCATTCACGTTGTCGATCTCAGCATGTTGTTCGCCGATCGACTCTTCATAAAGACCGCCGGCGTACGTTGCGGCGGCACTGTGGTCGGTGATGCCGATATATTCGTAACCACCGTCGAGCGCTGCTGTTGCCCACTCCTCTATGGTGCTTGTGCCGTCAGAGTAATTTGTATGGCAGTGCAAGAACCCGCGTATGTCCGAAGCGGTGACAAGGTTCGGTAGCGCGTGGCCGATAGCCGCCTCAATCTCGCCGGTTCCCTCGCGAAGTTCCGGTGGCACGAATTGCATGTCGAGCGTCTTGTAAAATGTTTCCTCGGTGGGGCATTCAATGAGTTCGTCATCCCGGCGCAGCCCCTCGGGTGTCCAGGACATTCCAAGTTCTTCGGCGCGCAACTTTAAGCCGTCGATGTGTGGTTCGTTGCCCGTGGCCCATATGAGTTCGAAACCGCGGCTGCGAGCATCACATGTGTAGACGTCGGCAACGGTATCGCTTGTGAACTTCAAGGTGAAAGCGCCAGGCGCGTACCCCACGAACTCCTGCACACCCACAAGATGTCCTAGACGATCTGCCAATTCGTTCCCGGAACCGGTGGTTTCGACGACGAAATCGGTGGTGGAGGAGTTTGTACTCGATTGAGCGACGCAGAAATTCAAGTCGGCGCAAAATCTTCTGTGCCGTCTTTTGGCCGAATCGTGGCAACTTTGCCAACCGGCCGTCACGCGCGGCCTCCTCGAGTGCGGCAAGTGTATCTATGCCCAGGCTCTCGTGGATTTGACGGATCTTGGCCACCCCAAGACCGGATATGCCCATCATCTCAACTAACCCCGGGGGAATCTCCGACCTCAGCTCCTCGAGCACGGTCGCGCGTCCGGTTTCCAATACCTCGCGCACGATTTCATATGTGCCGGGGCCTATGCCTTTGAGTTCCGCCAATTCGCCGCTGGTGACCGCCGCGGCAAGGTCGCCGGAGAAGGTCGTAATTGCCCTGGCGGCAGTATGATATGCGCGGATGCGAAAGGGGTTATCGCCTTTGAGTTCGAGAAATGCGGCGATCTGGTCGAGTAGGCGGGCTACGTCCTTCTTGTCCATACAATAGTCTCGAAG
>JAZDDC010000687.1:0-6417 GCA_036679565.1 Gemmatimonadota bacterium | reverse complement strand
AGGGGCGATGAGAATGGACTTGGTTGATGAAACCGCGCGCAAACGGTTGACATGTGATATAAAAGTCACATATTGCTGCCGATTTGGTGATTTACGCTGTCACGTGATGCACGGAGTAAATGAATGGTGAAGCAAAAGGTGGTGCCGGAACAAAGGAACATCCCCCGCGCTCCGGCCTCCTCCCAAGAACCGCAGGTCAATGACGATCTGGACTCGGTGTGGCGGGCGTTGGCAAACCCCATTCGACGGCGAATGCTAGATCTTTTGCGCGACGGACCGTTGACGACTGGGGCCTTAAACGAGGCCTTTCCGGATCATTCCCGTTTTGCGGTCATGCAGCATCTGCGGGTTCTTGTTGAAGGAGACCTCGTTATTCCGCGGCGCTCGGGTCGAGAGCGTTTTAATCACCTGAATCCCGTGCCCATTCAGCAAATCAGCGATCGATGGGTTCGGCGATACGATCGTCATTGGAGTCATGCTTTGGTTGATATGAAAACCCAACTTGAATCAGAATTTGACTCGTCCGGCCACGAATCCGACGGAAAATCAGCCTAGTTGTCTGCCCGCCCATCCCCCTTGGAGTTATGAGATGACTGACCCTGGCCAAAAAGACCGCGTCCTGTCGATCACTATCAATGTGCCGTTGGACCGGGTGTGGCACGAAATTACGAAAACAGGCCAGATCCAACGTGCCGTATACAACTCGGTACTTGAAGGAGCCATGACACCTGGTAGCAGACTGCGTTACTACAGCGCAGACAAGAAACGTGTGTTCGTAGTTGGTGAGGTCCTCGAGTTTGAACCACCGCATCGATTTGTGCACACCTATATCATGACCATGAACCCGGACCCCGTGACCGTTGTAACGTGGGAACTCGAAGAGGTCGATGGTGGATGCCGCATAACATTGACCCATGGCGGTTGGACTGACGAGCATAAGACCGCCGACAAGACGGTTGCCGGATGGACCGAAATCCTGGGGCTTCTCAAGATCGAACTTGAAACCGGCAAGCTTCCGTTCAAAACCCGTATCATGTATCGCCTTATGGGTTTGTTCCAGTTCGCCTTGCCCAAAACAACCTCATTGGGTTACGCCGATAAACAGGGCTGGTAGCAACGGCGGCCTGGCGATGATCAAGGCAACGTCCTGCTTACGGTAGACGCTGATACTAAATCCCCGGGGCGTGATGACCTCACGCCAAGGCGATTACTCCACTCGCAACGACTCCACGGGGTCCACTCGGGCTGCGCGGCGAGCCGGCAGGTAGCTGGCCACCGCACCCGCCGTCGCAATCAGCGCCACGATGGTGCCATAGGTGACGGGATCCGCGTTCGGTACGCCGTACAACAAACCCGAGACAAATCGCGTCAGCCACAACGCGGCGATTGTGCCGGTGGCGATTCCCGCAATCGTCATGGTCAGTCCTTGCGCCACGACCGTCCGGACGATGCCTGACTTTTGTGCGCCCAACGCCATACGAATGCCAAGTTCCCGGGTGCGTTGGTTGACGAGATGTGACATCACACCGTACACGCCGACGGTTGCCATCACCACCGCGACGCCTGCGAAGACGGCAAAGAGTGTCAGGGCAAATCGATTTGCAGACAACAGGTCGTTGACGTACCCTGTCATCGCCCGTGGACGTGCGAGTGGGACCGTCGCATCCAGCTCGGCCAGCACCGACTTCACGCCCGGCACCACGGACATCGGCTGCACCGTGGTTCGAGCGACGGCGCCGAATTCCCAATCGGCCCACGACCAGCCTTCGAGCGAAAAATAGATCGTTTCGGGCGGTTCTTCCCGTAAATCCGCGTATCGGATATCCTCGGCCACGCCGATGATCTCGAATGTCACCGGGTCCCCTCCCCAGGGGACGGCCTGGATGTCTCGACCAATCGCTGACTGTCCCGGCCACACGTGTTCCGCCAACTGCCGCGACACGACCGCTACGGACCGGGGATCTTGAGGCTGAAATGTCCGGCCGTCCAGCATCCGTGCGCCGACCGTCTCGAAGTATCCGCGACTAATCACACGGTAGTTGGCCATGGACTGTTCCTCCGTCCCGCGATCGCCGGTCAGATAGATACCTGACCAGGTCTGCCCCTCCAGCGGCAGCGGCCAGACCACGGCGGCAGACGTCACGCCCGGTAGTTCGGTCGTGCGGTTCATCAGATTGGTGTAAAAACGCGCCGTCCCGTCGGGGAAGCTGTAGGTTGCACCCGGAACCGAGACGGAAAACGTGAGAAGATCATCGTAGTCAAACCCGGGCCGCACGTCTTGCAGCGTGACCAGAGTCCGCAACAGGAGTCCAGCTGCAATCAGCAGTACAAACGAGAGTGACACCTCCGCTGCGACGAGCGCGCGCCGGATGCTCCGGCCCCTGCGTGTCGCGCCGCGAGAATAGGATTGCAATACCTGGTTTGGGTTCGCCCGCGAACCAACGATGGACGGGACAAGCCCAAACAAGATCGTACACAGCACGGTGACGGACCCGGCAAACGCAAGGACCGTGGCGTTGATGCCGATGCCATCGATGCGCGGGAGATTTGGCGGGCTCATGGACGCCAACCCACGCACACCTACCCATGCCAACGCGATGCCGCCAACCGCCCCCGCTACCGCGAGCAGAACACTCTCGGCGAGCATGAGTGAGACAATGCGTCCGCGACCGCCGCCGAGTGCCATGCGGACCGCAACCTCGCGGCGCCGATCCTGCGCACGAACTAGCATGATGTTCGCGACGTTTACACATGCGATGAGCAGCACGAGCCCGACCGCGCCGAAGAGTGGCACCAGCATTCCACGTGCCTCGCCAGCCACGGCGCGTTGAAGGGGACGCGCCGTCAATTGAAAACCGGCGTCGGCATGTCCGGGCACCGTCGTGCGCCGGTTTGCGGCGAAGCGGTTCAGCTCCGCATCGATCGCGGCGTCGGGGATCCCGTCGGCAGACAGCCCAATGACGCGGAACATGGCCCCTTGCAGGTCCTCGACATTCCACAGATCACCGTTTGACCACTCGAAGGACGGATGCCGCCAGGCATCGATCCGAACGGGCCAACCGTAACTCACCGGCAAGTGGATGCGGAACGTCGGTGAAAGCACGCCAACGATGTCCACCGGCCGGCCGTCGATATTCGCCGTACCACCAACGATCGACGAGTCGCCGGCGAAATAGGTCTGCCATAGCGCGTGACTGATCACGATGGTGTTTGACGGATCGTCCCGTTGCAGTACGCGGCCGAGTACGGGTCGTTCACCGACAAGGGGGAAGACACCGGGCGTTGCAAGCCCCATATCGATCTGCTCCGCGCCGCGCTCGCCCGTCAGGTTTTGCCTGATCGTTCCCAGCGCGCCGACGCGTTCGAAGGCCGTCGACTCGCGTTGCAAGAACTGGAAGTCAGCTCCGAGGTGCGGCGCTTCGGAAACACCGGTGGTCTCCCACGCGGCATCAATGACAAACAGACGGTCGGCATCGGGATACGGAAGCGGCTGGAGGATGACGGTGTCAATCACACTGAACACGGCGGTGTTTGCACCGATACCGAGAGCCAACGTCACCAACACAACGATGGTTGCTCCGGGTGTATGGATGAGTGATCGCACCGCGAAGCGGATATCTTGCACGAATCGATCATAGACGCTCATGGTCCCGGTCCTTTGTTGGGTTGGTGTTTGACGAAAACGTTTTTGCATATGCCGGAGCCAAAGACCTCCCCCGGCACCGAAGAGGTCCATCACCGCACCCCACCAGATTCGCACGACGCCGAATCCCGTTCCCGTTTCGTTGTTCAGACGGTGAACGAAGGCATCTTCGAGACTCTCGCGATTGGCGTCGAGAAACCGTGGCGGCAGGATCCGCAACATGACGCGGTATACATGTCGGGAGCGCCGGTGCATCACGTGCGTTTCCCCGATGGCGCGCTGCGAGCCAGTGCCTCATTGGCCAACCAGGCCATCTGCCGCGCCTCCTCAGCCAGCGCCGCACGGCCCGATTTGGTGATCCGGTAGTACCGCTGCTTCTCAGTCGCCCCGGCCGGTCGGTCGGAGGGTTTGGTCAATTCCACGATGGCACCCCGCTCGCTGAGCGCCTGGAGGGAACCGTACAGAGCGACGGGCCAGAGATGAATCCGTCCTTCAGACAGACGGGCCACTTCCTGTGCGATACCGGCACCGTGGAGGTCCGACCCCGCAAGCGAAAGCAGGACATAGAACCAGGGCTTGCGAAGGCCTTTGTTACTCGCTCCCATGTACTCTCCCGTATGAGCTACTGTAAAGTATCATACTAAAAGGTAGTACACGTCTCGGTCCAGGATGTTGCATGCTGTGGCTGGTGCGTGTCCCCGCACCCTCGGATCACAAAGGGCATGCGGTTCACCTCGCGATCACCTAACGCTTATGCGGTCAAGGTTGTCATCGACGGGGTACTGCTCAAGCTTCCTCTCCAATGGCCACAGTAATCAGCCAATGCAACCATACCAAAGAAACGAGAGGGATCATGGGGCCACGGATTAATCACCGCGACGGAACGATGCTCGGGTTTTCTAAGTTTTGGATGTTGCTTCTAGTTCTGATCGTTTCATCTCCGACCCTGGCGCAGGACCTAACCTCCAGTGCGGGGAATGGAGCCCGCGTTGGCCCGTGAGCAGATCGGTCGTTTCGTGGGAACGTGGCAATCGCGAAGCGAACAAAACTTTCGGGGCGAGCACATCGTTGTGGAAGCGATCGAAGAGTTCTCGTGGCTCGAGCCGACGCGGGTCTGGCTCGTGAAACATGTCAGTAAGGAAGACCACCCGATCATCGGGCCGATGAATGGGATCGACCTGTGGGCGTACGATGCGAAGATCGACGGAGTAGTCAACTACTGGTTTGACAATCAATCGGCCGAGGTGTTCCCGCACCGTGGTGAGTGGACGGATGCGAATACCCTGACGATGACGGGCATGATCGTGTGGGAAGGTCGCGAAATGCGTATGAAAATGTGTACGAGTTTCGAGACGATGATCACTTCGTCTGGACCCACTACCAGTCGTGGGATTCCGATCAAGATTTTACGGTTCGACGCATCCGGTGCGGTGTTAGGCGTCCAGGAACTGCGCGTGTCAATCGCATGCAAGGTCTTCGGACAAGCGGTATCCGTCGATACACGCGGGCAGAGTTCTTTCGTTGTGTACGACGCCAAGGCCGAGCAGATCACGGATGTCACGGCCAGCGCGATCGGCGCAGTAGAGTATTGGGACGAAGCCACCCCGTGGGACAACGAAGTGCTAGCCTTTGCGCTGCGTGGCAAGGCTCGTTTTCTCATTGGAGACAACCCGGACCAACCGGTTGATTTCAGGAAGGCATACCGTGTTATTGGCCCGGCAGGATACGAACTCGCCTACTATCTCAGCGACGACGACGGGGCAAGTTGGCGCAAACTGTCCATGAGATTGCTGTCCGTGTGTCTGACGAGAAGTTCCCTGGATGTGGTGACGGACAGGAGGAGGGGCCGTAGATCAAAAGCAGGCTGCAACCATACGAATGACAACACCGGATCGGACGCCACCGACCGGAACCTGATGACCCCGTTGCAAAAAAAAAGGCCCGTCCGAACATCCGGACGGAGCCTTGATACTGATGTGGATTGTCGCCTAGCTCCCGCCAGCACTCCAAGGCGGTACGACCTTGTTCGTCCGCGCGTACGCGATTAACTGACCCAGGTGCTCATGCATATCGCCCAGCGCGTATGAGATGCCGGCTTCATTGGTCAGTTCTTTACCAAAGGTGGTGCCATTGGCCATACGCGTGGCGTCATCAAAACCGCCAACGGCGTGCGCCATGTATTCGAACGCGCTGTTCAGCGTTGCGATAATCTCCTCCTTGTTCATGGCTCTGACCCGCTCCATTTCGGCGCCGAAGTTCTCGGCGGCTCCCGTGGGGCGGGTGGCCCCCCACATGGATGGGAAGAGGTTGGCTTCAGCCACTGCGAGGGCAAGAACATCTTTCACGGACCGGACACCCTCCATGGGGCGCCATTCGAAATGGTCTTCCGCGAAAGCGCCGGCAAGATCGGCAAACTTCTTGCCCATGCCTTCAATGTCTTCGACTTGAAACTCTTTCATTGACTTTGCCTGGGCCGACGCGATGTCCGGAACCCCTACCATCATTGCGAGCCCAAAGGCGCAGAGTGTTGCTTTCTTGATCAAGATTGATCTCCTGTAAACGTTACGGTGCTCAGTGAGAAAAACGGCGGTTCCATTAGAGCCCCACTCACCCGGATCTGTTCCAAGCCTCCGCCACGGATCCAAACCGCCAATCGGTTTTACGGGCACAACCTCGCTGACCCGCGACAAACTCGCAACCTATCGCGGGAACCGCCGGCTTCCGCCCCGGCCTGGCGAACCAGGAACCAGGCTGGCATTGTCATAGGGTCATTC
>JAZDDC010000686.1:18585-27938 GCA_036679565.1 Gemmatimonadota bacterium | reverse complement strand
ACCAGGAATCCGCCCTGCGATTGTGCATACGCATAACGTGCATTGCGCCCGTCTACGATAGCCGCGAACCCGTCGCCGAAGTTGATCTCCTGCCAATGGTAATATCGGATACCTCCAGTCTCCCATACTTGGCTGGGACCGCGCCACGAACCGTTGTCCTGCAAACCTCCGTAAATGTTGTAGGGTGTGGCGTTGTCGACACTGATGTGATAGAACTGCGCCAACGGGAGGTTCTCGACAAACCGCCAGCTTACTCCAGCGTCCCACGAGATGGATACACCGCCGTCGTTGCCGTCTATCATCAATTGCCCGTCCGGATGAATCCACAACGCATGATGGTCGGGGTGTACCCGTGCGAACGGCAAAAGCGTCGAGAAGGTGCGACCGCCATCCTCGCTCATGTCCAACAAAGAATGCACGTTGAACACTCGGTTTTCGTTTCGCGGATCTACCCGAAGCTGCGCGTAGTAAAATGGTCGCGAGGCAATGTTCTCGTCGTCGTTAACCGTTTCCCATGTGTGACCCCCGTCAGACGAGCGAAGCAACTCACTTTTCTCCGCCTCAACCAACGCGTAGACGATGCTGGGGTCAGACGGCGCAATCGCCAAACCGACACGCCCGAGTTCGCCAGCTGGGAGCCCGTCGCCAGGGCCCAGTTGATCCCAGGTAACACCGCCATCATACGACATATGGAGACCTGAACCTGGGCCGCCAGAAGAAAAAGACCAAGCCCACCGCCGATGCTCCCACATGGCTGCGATGAGTTTATCGGGGTTGGACGGATCCATGACAAGATCCGCCGCACCGGTGCGCTGGTTCACATAAAGCATGCGGTTCCATGTCTCACCACCGTCGGTCGTCTTGTATACTCCCCGCTGCGCGCCGTCGGCCCAGGTCTTACCGAGGACGGCGACGTAAACAATTTGCGGATCGGTTGGATGTGTCAAAATCTCGGCTATCACTTCGGAGTCATCGAGACCCATCGACCGCCAGGTGACACCACCGTCCATCGACTTGTAAATGCCTGTTCCCACCCCCGCGCTGTTTCGTCGCGCCTTTTCTCCAGTACCAACCCAAACGATGTCCGGCGCTGGCTGAAAAACCGCAATGGCACCGATTGAGGCAGCGGGATACTCATCCATGATGGGTTGCCACGTCACACCACCTGTCGTGGACTTCCAGAGCCCTCCTGTTCCCGCGCCGGCATACATGACGTCCGGGTCGGAGACGACTCCCTCCACCGCGCCGATACGGCCACTCATTCCTGCCGGACCGACGTTGCGGGCTTTGAGTCCCACCAAACGAGATATGTCCACCTGCGCACCTGCGTCGATCGCCGTGACGCAAAGCATGCCGGCGGCGACGACTACCCAGCCCTTACACAACATGACCTTCTCCCTTGAGGCAAAACGGAATCGCACAGGAAAAGCGGCTAGGAAGTTATCAACCGACCAGGGTCAGGGCGAACGTCGCAACCAACCCGGCGGACATCCCCCATCAACAACGCCGAGCAGTGGGGCGTATCTCACGGAGTAAGCGTCAAGCGCGGACTCAGCCATGGTTCACGTTGAGTGGCCCATCAGGTGGCCCGCGCGTATAATAAGGGCGCCGAAACTCCGGTTTTCTGCGGAGTCAACCATCGCGAAGTTCAGGATCTTTTTTGGAGGTACCCCGAATGCGGAGTCCCGTATTACATCGCGCGTTCTCGTGCGCCACGGCCATCGTATTGATGCTGACGGCCGATCTTCAAGCCCAGACGTACGACCCCTTAAATTTCGAATCGCTGACCTGGACGAATCTTGGACCCAACAGAGGCGGCCGATCGACCGCCGTTGCCGGTAGCGACACGCGTCCCTTCGAATACTATTTCGGCGCCACCGGCGGTGGACTGTGGAAGACAAGTGACGGCGGCTCAACCTGGGGACCGGTGACGGACGGTCAGATCAATTCGGCCTCGGTGGGTGCCGTGCAAGTCTGTGAAGCCAACCCCGATGTTGTTTACATCGGCATGGGCGAAACCCAGTTGCGTGGCAATGTCCAACAGGGCGACGGTGTGTACAAAAGCACCGACGCCGGAGAAACGTGGGAACATATCGGTTTAACGGAAACGCAAAACATCGCGCGCATTCGCATCCACCCACAAGATTGCAACACGGTGTGGGTTGCAGCACTCGGCGTGCACTCGATGGACAACGACGAGCGTGGCATCTTCAAGTCAAGCAACGGCGGCGTCACGTGGAACAAGGTGCTCTATCGCAACGCCTCCACCGGTGCCGCCGACCTCACGATTGACCCGAACAACCCGGCCGTCATGTACGCGTCACTCTGGGAAGCGTGGCGCAAATCATGGGGCATGTCCTCCGGCGGACCCGGAAGCGGCCTGTTCAAGAGCGTCGACTTCGGTGAAACATGGACTGAGATCACCAACAATCCCGGCATGCCGGAAGGCATGGTTGGTAAAATCGGTGTTGCACTTTCGCCAGCCGCGCCCCACCGGGTGTGGGCGTTGATTGAGGCGGAAGAGGGTGGCGTTTTTCGGTCCGACGACGCCGGAGCAACCTGGAGTCGCGTAAACGAAGAAAGAAATCTCCGGCAACGTGCCTTCTACTATACGCGTGTTTATGCCGACCCGCAGGACCCCGATGTTATGTATGCGTTGAACACCGGTCTGTATCGGTCACGGGACGGCGGTGCAACGTTCCGTCCGATCCGGGTACCACATGGCGACAACCACGACCTGTGGATCGCGCCCAGCGATCCGGACCGGATGATCAATGCGAACGACGGCGGTGGAAACGTATCGGTGAACGGAGGCACGACGTGGACAGACCAGGATTTCTCCACGGCACAGTTCTACCGTGTCATGACAACGAACCACTTCCCGTATTGGGTCTGTGGCGCCCAACAGGATAACAGTACGGCATGTGTCACACCCCGCGGTTGGGGTCACCTTGCACGGGGTGCGGGCGGACCCCAGCATCTAATCCCCGTCGGTGGATGCGAAAGCGGCTACATCGCAAACAACCCGGACGATCCAAACATCTTTTACGCAGGTTGTTACGGCGGAAGTCTGAGCCGTTTCAACTATGCAAACGGCCAAAGACGACCGATCAACGTGTGGCCAGAGAACCCGATGGGACAATCGTCGGAAGACTTGATCGAACGCGTGCAATGGACATTCCCAATCGTGTTCTCACATCACGACGCCAACGTGTTGTACACGGGTACGCAGAAGGTCTGGCGCACAACAAACGAAGGGCAGAGTTGGGAACAAATCAGCCCGGATCTCACACGTGCCGATCCCATAACCATGGGCGCATCGGGCGGGCCTCTCACGAAAGACCAAACGGGCGTTGAAACCTATGCTACGGTCTTCGCCATTGCGCCGTCCTTTCATGATCCGGATGTAATTTGGGTGGGGTCCGATGACGGGTACGTTCACGTGACCCGCGATGGTGGCACAAACTGGGACAATGTTACGCCGCCAGACGCACCAGACTTCGTGCGCATCAACACGATCGAGGCATCGCCGAACACACCCGGCAAGGCATACGTGTCGGGCATCCGTTATCTCGTCGATAACGACCGCAGCCCATATATCTGGCGTACGGAGGACTACGGGCAGACATGGACAAAGATCGTCTACGGTATCCCTGACGACGATTTCATCCGGACAACACGAGAAGATCCTGAACGTGCGGGACTGTTGTACGCCGGTTCTGAACGCACGGTGTACGTCTCATGGGACGACGGCGACCATTGGCAGACACTTTCGCAAAACCTCCCAACCTTGCAGGTGTCCGACCTCGTCGTTGCGGAGGACGATCTCATCATCGGCACACACGGACGGTCGTTCTGGGCGATGTACGGTATTGGACCCTTACGGGAGATGTCAGAACAGATAGCATCGGCTGACATACACCTTTTTGAGCCGGCGGACGTGTACCGTGGAATCGACAACTCCGTTCGTGTGTCGTACAAGCTCGCAGAGGATGCTGAAGAGATGACACTCGAGTTCCTTGACGCCACCGGTAACGTCATACAGGAATACGAAGGGACGACAGAAGAACCACAAGCACCGCAGGGCTTTGGCGGCTTCTTTGGATTCGGCGGAAACCAAGAACCGTCAATGACTGCAGGTTCGCACACGTTCAACTGGAACATGCGTTATCCGGGCTACACGGATTTCGACGGTCGCATCTTTTGGGCGGCGGGCAATTTTGGGCCGAGGGTACTACCCGGGGAGTATCAAGTCAAAATGACCGTCGATAGCATGACCTTTACCCAAGATTTCCAGATACGCCTGGACCCACGCTTGGAGACCGTGACGCTCGCACAGCTGCGGGAGCGATTCGACCTGGCAATGCGTGTTCGGGATCGCGTGACCGACGCAAACCAGGCCGTGCTCGATATTCGAGAGATCAAGACTGAAGTCGACGATCGACTGGAGCAAACCGACGACGAAGACATTGAAGAGCAGGGCGAAACCGTCAAAACCAAACTGAGTGACGTGGAGCAAGAGATCTATCAGGTCCGCAATCAAAGCGGTCAGGATCCTTTGAATTTCCCGATCAAACTCAACAATAAGTTGGCGGCATTGGTTGGCCAGGTTGAAGGTGGCGAGTACGAACCGACCGATCCACAACGCCAGGTTTTCGAACACCTCTCCGAACTTTAATGTATCCAACAAAACCACCCCGGTCGTCTGACCGTGGGTGGCGGGGACTTTTCGTGGCCATCGAGTGCACCGAAAAAGCGGGTAGCGGGTCGCTGGAAGCAGGCAGCTGACAACTGGCAGCAAGTCCAAACCTTGGGCCTACCCGCCTCTCCCGCTATTATCAATTAGATGTCCACAATCAAACTGACCCCCGTCCCAATTGATCAGAATCGCCAGTCGTTTCTAGTCGATCCGCCGATCGTTTTTGGCGAATCGGGCCATTTTGAGCGGGGCGGCCAGGGGAACCCTCCCCTCGTGACTGCGTTGTTGTCCGTCTCCGGAATCAAACGGATCGAGTTAGCCGAGGGGTCATTTACGGTTACCCGGGACCCTGGCGCAGAGTGGTCTGATTTAGACGACCGTGTCAGATATGCCGTTGAGACGACCATCACCCAACTCGCCGACGCCGTCCGGGCAACCGGCGAGTTCAGCGATTTAGACGACGATGGGATGTACGACCGGGTGGCTGAGATCTTCGAACGCGAAGTTAATCCCAACGTGGCCAAGCATGGTGGCAAGGTAGAACTGATTGATGTGCAGGACGCTACGGTGATTGTTCGAATGCAGGGCGGCTGTCAGGGGTGCGGGATGGCGAGCGTTACGTTGCGGCAGGGCATTGAGGGGTCCCTCAAGCGTGCTATTCCGGGTTTACGTGGAATCGAGGATGTGACCGATCATTCCGCCGGCACGAACCCATATTTCGCTTCCGAAAAGAAATAGATTTCGACACCGGTCCGGTTAAGCCGACGCCTCCACATCGATAACGGCTTGCACGGCGGCCGCCAGGATCTCCATCGTAAACGGTTTCGCGAGGATGGGTCGGCCGGTATCCTGAATTGTCTGGCGAACGGCAGGATCTTTGGTCCAACCCGACACAAACACCATCCGGCTGGCCATTTGGGGGTAGTCCTCCTGCACCTGTTCGTAGAAATCTCGACCGCTCAGAAAGGGTAAACGCATGTCGCAGACGATGGCGTCGAAACGATGTTGTTGCAACGCCGCGAACCCGGCGATGCCATTTTCGACGCTGGTAACCGCATACCCCGATTTTTCCAGCATGGCCGATGTCGTCGCCCTCACCACTTGGTCGTCCTCGACCAGCAACACGCGCATCATGCTTTCCCCAGGAGACATTATCCAACCCTTAAGCAAGTAGCTTGCCCACAAAACGCACCACGTTTAGACTGTTCATTCCTGCCCTGGTGGTGGAACTGGTAGACACGCTGTCTTGAGGGGGCAGTGGAGCGATCCGTCCCGGTTCGAATCCGGGCCAGGGCATCTTTCCTCGAATCAAACCAGCCACCGTAGCTCAGTGGTAGAGCTCTCGATTCGTAATCGAGTGGTCGTCGGTTCAACTCCGACCGGTGGCTCTGCACCCTCCCTTCGGCCGATGACACACCGCTTTGTTGAAGATTAACCGCCACGTCAACCAAACTCGTACACGCCCCACCTCTGGCATGTGACCCACCGCACAAATCTTCAGTCTGTCGCCATTGCCCCAATGGTGTAATCCATGCCCTTGCCATCCGGTCATCGAAGACGCATTCTCATCGCTCCCCTCACGGGTGGACGGAAAAGTGGCGCGAATTTTGGTAGTCGATGATGAAGAGTTTGTCCGTCGGCTGATAAAGCACTATTTGAAGGGTACGGCCCACGATGTTCAGGAGGCGCGGAATGGCCAAGAGGCTTTGGACATGGTGAAACAGGCTCGTCCTGATTTGATCGTCACCGACAACGCCATGCCCAAAATGAGCGGTGTCGAGATGATCAAAGTGCTCAAATCTGAGCATCCGGACACAAAAATCATCGCCATGTCAGGACTGGGCATAGAGGACGCCGAACAGCAAGGAGTAGATGGACTCCTTCCAAAACCGTTTACGCGAAACCAGTTCCTTGAGTCCGTGCGCGTCGTCCTCGAAGCGTAACCGGCATCCCCAAAAACGGCTCAGGGCACGATGCTGCTGCTCCGTCTGATCCAGAAACTTGTCAAAACACTCAACTCGGAAGGAACACCGGGGCAAGTCGCCGTCGGGATAGCGTTGGGATCCATTCTGGGTCTCACACCGTTTCTCAACCTTCATAACCTGTTAGCGTTTGCGGCAATCGCCGTGTTCAACATCTCCTTCCCGGCGGCAATGCTAGGCTGGGTCCTGTTTGAACCCGTTGGGTTCTTGCTCGATCCCGTTTTTCACGACATCGGCACGGCTGTGCTGACCAATGCGCCGCCGCTTTTGCCGACGTGGACCGGGATGTACAACGCACCGGTGGTCCCCTTCTCCAACTATAACAATACGGTGGTGATGGGTAGTCTCATCGGCTGGGCGGTGCTGGCCCTCCCGATTTTCTTCGTCGCGCGGTGGGCGGTTGCTAAATATCGCGAACGCGTGTTGTCAAAATTGCAAAGGACAAAGTTGTTCAAGGCCGTAAAGGCTTCTAAGGCTTACGACATCTACCGTCTGTTCCAGCCAGACTAACCCATGCGTCTATTCCGGTGGAAAGCACTCGTTCCTCTTTTCTTATTTGTCGGCGGCCTTGGGTTGTTATGGCTCATTTTCCTCGACACACTCGTGGAGCGCACGGTTGAGAATTTTGGCACGGAGATCGTTGGCGCGCTCGTCGAAGTAGACGAGGCGGATGTTCGCCTTACGGAAGGTTTTGTCACGCTACGCGGGTTGCGGGTCACAAATCCTGACGCACCCATGACAAATCTCATCGAAGCAACCGAGATCGTTGCCGACATACGGATCGTCCCGCTGTTGCAGAAGAAGATTTTCATCGACACGCTCGCGATGCGTGGACTACGGTTCGGAACTGCTCGACAAACGTCCGGCGCAATCGAAGGCTCAACCGCAACAAACCGAGAGATCCGACGTCAAATCGATGCGTGGGCCGAGCGTGTTCGCATTCCCGATTTCAGTTTGGCGGGATTGGGCCAGGCGGTAAACGCATCCGCCATTCGCGCCGAGAGCTTGCAAACACCGGCCTATGCCCTGCAGTTGATAGCATCGATCGATTCGAGTCGCAGGGCCTGGGAAACGGCAGTGGCAGATTTAAACCCCGATCCACTAATCGATTCGGGAAGGGTGTTAGTAGCAAGGTTGCAATCGGCGTCCCCGCGAACACTCGGGGTCACCGGATTAGTACAAACACTTCGGACTGCACGGAGTGTACAGGCGCGAATTGCAAGCGCCGAAGCCGAAATCAGGGCGCTCGACGATCGCGTGCGTGACGGCCTGACGTCGTTACAAGTCGGCATCACCACGCTGGATGATCTTCGTGCGCGGGATCTGGCCTACGCTCGCTCGCTTCTGCGCATACCATCAGCCGATACACCGGACCTTTCACCGTCCATCTTTGGATCGTTCGCGGTTTCCAAGATCAAACCGCTACTCTATTGGGCGCAGTTCGTGGACCGGTACCTTCCACCGGGTCTCAACCCCAGACGTCGGCCTGGCCCGAAGCGGTTCCGTCTCGATGGCGCCGATGTGGCGTTCCCATCTGCGGGGGCGTTGCCGAAATTTACCTTGGCGTTTGGAGAGGCCAGCCTCACAATTGGCGGGGCCGGAGCGGTGGCGGGAAACTACCAAGGTGTGATGACGGGTCTTTCGTCCGCGCCAGCGGCACTTGGCATACCGTTGCGCATCAGTGCGTCCCGCTCGGACGCAGTTGCAGGACCAGGAGACATCGGCTTTAACGCCATCATCGACCGCGTCGGCAACATCTCCCGCGATTCCGTAACGGTGCGTGTTGCCGGAGTGCGTCTCCCTGCCCTCACCGTCCCCGGTCTTGGCGCTACACTCGATTTAGGTACCGGTGTTTCGTCGGTTCAATTCCTACGCACCGGTGACGAAATAGCCGGCACGTTGCGGTGGCAAGCCAATGCTGCCGATTGGCAACGTGTGGTTAGCCCATCGACCGGTATCCAGGCGCGCGTGGAAGACTTGATTTGGCGCACCGTGTCAGCTGTGCGCGACGTTGACTTGGAGGTACGTTTTTCGGGCAATGCGCTGGGGCCAAGTCTCGCGATTCGTTCCAACATCGGCACGGCCATCTCGCGGAGCCTGCGGCAACAATTGAGCGCAGAGATTGATGCGGCAGAAGCGATCGCTCGCGCAGAGGTCGATCGGGTCGTTGGTGAGCCGATCAGGCAAACCCGGGCACGCATCGTAGCGCTAGAGACGGAAGTTCACAACGTCATCGCGACCCAACGAGCCGCTATCGAAGAGATTCGCGCGCAGCTCGAAGCCCGCATCAATAAGTTCACAACGTCATCGCGACCCAACGAGCCGCTATCGAAGAGATTCGCGCGCAGCTCGAAGCCCGCATCAATGAACTCAGGCGGTTGAACAATTGAACAGCGAACGTCGAACGAGGGAACAATTGAACATCGAACAGCGAACAATTGTTCAACGTTCGCTTGCCGCTACCGATCCCCCATCAGCACGAAGTCGCGAGTGCGTTCGCCGAGATAGAGTTGGCGTGGCCGTGCTATGCGTTGCTCTCCATCCCGTAGGCTCTCATCCCATTGCGCCAGCCAACCAGGTGCTCGACCAATCGCGAAAATTACGGGGAACATCTCTACCGGGAAGCCAATAGCTTCGTAGATAATTCCTGAATAAAAGTCCACATTCGGATA
>JAZDDC010000686.1:0-18567 GCA_036679565.1 Gemmatimonadota bacterium | reverse complement strand
GTTTGTGAGAAACAAAGTAGTCGTCTTCTAATGCGATTCGTTCCAGCTCGACCGCGATATCAATGATTGGATTTTTCTGGGTTGCATCAAAAACTTCAAACGCCACCTCTTTGATGATTTTGGCTCGCGGGTCAAAGTTTTTATAAACACGATGGCCAAAACCCATCAAACGCACTTCTTTTGACTTCACTCGTTTCAAATATGCGGGAATGTTGTCAACCGTCCGAATTTCGCGGAGCATCCGCAAGACGGCTTCGTTGGCTCCGCCGTGCAACGGCCCGTACAAAGCGGCGGCGGCGGCCGCCATGGCGCTAAAGGGATCGACATGACTCGACCCGACGCTACGCATTGCACTCGTCGAACAATTCTGTTCGTGATCCGCGTGTAGAATCAGTAACACATCCAACGCCCGCTCCACAGCCGGATTCGGTTTGTATTGGGCTTCCGTGGTCTTGAACATCATGCTCAAGAAGTTTGCCGAATACGACAGATCGTTATCCGGATACACATACGGCAACCCTTTCATGTGGCGGTACGCGAACGCAGCAATGGTCGGTGCCTTGGCTATCAACCGGTGGATAGCGTACATGCGAGCTTCGGGATCCTGGATGTTCTTGGCATGCGGGTAGAATGTGGAGAGCGCCGCGACGGTGCTTACGAATACGCCCATTGGATGCGCGTCGTAACGGAAGCCGTCCATGAACTTCTTTACGTTCTCATTGATAAATGTGTGATGAGTAATTTCCTCCACCCATCGATCGAGTTCGGCTTGTTTCGCCAATTCACCATGCGTGAGCAGATAGGCCGTTCCAAGAAAATTTCCCTTCTCCGCCAATTGCTCAATGGGGTAGCCACGATACTCCAAAATGCCTTTGTCCCCATCAATGAATGTGATTCGGCTCTTACACGACGCGGTATTCGAAAAACCGGGGTCGTACGTCATCAACCCAAAATCCTCATCGTGTGTTTTGATTTGCCGAAGGTCCAAGGCCCTGATGGCCCCGTCCTCAACAGCAATCTCGTAGGTTTTTCCGGTCCGGTTGTCAGTGATGTTCAGTGTATCTTTGGGCGCCATGATGCTCATGTGTGGAGGGGGTGAGTACCGAGCGCTAAAGATAGTTGGCACGCCCTTCTTAATGAATACGAAAACATGGCAAGCTGGGCTCGGTCGGTCCCGGAGAGCAACTGGATCGGATTCAAGCCCGGACGACTTCCGCCCGAATCTTGTAGGGAAGATTTCGTGACGAGGTTAAGGTGCTCAAGAAGCTAGTTGACCGGTTTTCGGGCCGGTTCGGGCCCGTGAGGAACGAAAGTGGGTCGGACGATCACAACCCGCGACCGGCAGTGGCTGAGAACGTGGCTCCGGCGACCGTCGCGGACGAAGGGAATGAGCTCCACCAAACGACGGATCTGGGTGGCACACTCCACAATACCTTCGTCAGCAAACTAAAAGACCTCAGGGATGAGTTTGTGGTTGTTTCGCAAGAAAGTGATGTGGTCGCTTTCCTCGAACGTCTCGAAAACTCCGACGAACACCTCGTCAGACAACCGCCGCTTGCCGCACAAAGGGTCCTTTCGACCTGCCGGCGGCCCACTGCGGGACTAAAAGAACTCACAGATCTCATCGAACGGGACCCGGCGATCACGCAGGACCTGCTGCAACACTCCAACTCGGCGTTTTATTCCTCGGGAGGAGAAACCATCGGTTCACTCCATGGGGCCGTGCAACGCGTCGGTATGGCTGGCGTGGAGTCCGTCATGATGAGACGAATGGTTGAAGGGCTCATGATCGGATGGTGGGCAAGGTGTGGCCGCATCTCGTACGGACCGCACCCATCGCACGTACCTTAGCCAAGGCATTCGGTGTCGATCCTGAACGCGCGTTTACACTCGCGCTTTTACACGATGCCGGGAAACTCGTGCTGTTCGACCACATCGCGGCGTTACGCACGTCGCTTCGGCGCGCTCCATCGTTGCCCCCGATCTTTATTTCGGCGGCGCTACGATTGCTACACGAACCGTTGGGCGGGATTGCCGCCTCCGGATGGGGCCTTGATGACGATTCCGTTATCGCGATCTCACTACACCATCGCCAACCACCACCCGCGACCCGGTTACCACTATCAGAAGTGATCTACCTCGCCGAGCGAATCGACATTGGGCAACAGAGGGGAGAGGACGTCGCGCTATCAAGGATTTGGGAAGATGGCCAACTCACTGGCTCGCTCGACCAGGCGACTGATCGCCTCGCCGACATGCCTACCGGCTAGGCCGCGTGTTGACTTATCGGACGGCTCGCTACAGACTTTTTGATCTCTCCCTTGCAAATGCGGCGACCTCATGCTCCGATCACGTGCTAGTCTGACCATAACAATCGTCATCGCGCTGCAGTTGGCAGCGTGTTCTTCCGACGACGCAGGCACTTCAGGTGGTACAAGTACACCTACCACACTTCGGTTCACGAGCGACGCTGACTTCGAAACCGGTGAAGACACCGGCGAGCCAAACCTCTTTGCGACGCCCGACGGTCAGCTTTTGATGTCATGGCTCGAACGAACAGAGACGGGACACACACTCAAGATTGCAGCTCGTAGAGACGGTGTTTGGTCTTCGGCCAAGACGGCATATACGTCGGATAGCATGTTCGCAAACTGGGCTGATTTTCCGTCGGTAGCCGCAACGACGGACGGCAAATGGATCGTCCACTGGTTGGAGCGCGTCGAAGGGGGAACGTACGCATATCACGCGCGCATGTCGGAATCCACTGATGATGGGGAAACCTGGACACAACCGGTGACCATCCACGAGGATATCTCACCCACCGAACACGGCTTCCTCGCGATGGTACCGGATGCCGAGGGATCCATGGACATGATATGGCTCGACGGCCGTGAAACCGGCGGCCCGGTCCGCGGGCCAATGCAGATATGGGGCACAACGGTTGATCGACATGGCAACCGCATCTCCGAACACCTCGTCGATAACCAAGTGTGCGATTGTTGCAACACCGCACTGGTCCGCGCCGCCAGTGGGCTGGTCGCTGCCTACCGTGATCGCACTGACGAAGAGATTCGGGACATCGCCGTCCGCTACAAGGACAACGGCGTTTGGTCCGACCCAATTCACGTCGGCAACGACAACTGGCACATCGCGGGGTGCCCGGTCAATGGCCCGGCCCTCGCAGCCACCGGTGACACCGTTGCCATCGCTTGGTTCACGTCGCCGGAACGCCAGAGTCGCGTACAGGTTGCATACTCATTTGATGGCGCACGAAGCTTCGGAGAAGCGATCCGTGTTGATGACGGCAACCCGTTGGGCCGTGTTGACATTGAGCTACTACCTGGCAACCTGGCGTTGGTTACCTGGCTCGAGCGTGTTGGCGAGGAAGCTGAAATCCGGGTTCGTTTGGTCCCGTCTCACGGAGAGCCACATGCCGCGCAGACACTGGTACAGACCACGCAAGCACGACAGGGCGGGTTTCCACGTTCAGCGAGAATCGGAGATAAGATTTTCTTCGCACACCGCGCGGTGAATGGCGGAGTCGGCAAGGTGAGGGTGTTGGTGGCTTCGATCGACTGATCGGTTACAGTTCGACCACAAGTCCCGTCGCGAGCAAGAAAACGTTTCCACGGCGAAACTCGCCCTGCGGCGAGGGCCCAATCAGCATCTCGAACGTAAACCGGAGACCACGCTGTCCATCTGTCAACGTGCGTCGTCCCAGATGCAGGTTGAGCCGCGGATTCCAATCCGAATCCTCGTCAACATACACGTCTACGCCGCCGTACCACGGTGTTGATACCGTCAGATCATTTACCTGGAACCCAAAGTTGAAAGCACCCCGCTTGTTGTCGTTGGGATCGACGTTAAACGCGTAGTTGCCTCCACTGTAAAGGCCGACGGACCGCGTGACCTGCCGATACACCGTCACACCAACATCATCGCGCAGATACCCTTCGGAGTTCTGACCAAATCGTAAGATGTAGTCGTCGCCAAGGTGCGAACTGATATGCCGATAGTTGAAGCGTACCCAGTTCATGCCGTTGCGCCAAAACAACGGCGCTGTGAACACCCAATCGCTAGAAATCAGATCACGTTTTTTTGTCTCAAAGGCAAACCGTCCGAAGACCCCGGCTGCCACACCAAGAACAATAGAGTGATCAGGGGTCGATCCGCCAAATTGAAGGAAGGGGATCCCGTGACCAAAGTTTGCTTCCCATTCAACGCCATCCCGAAAGTCTGATGCACCCTTCCCGACCCCGATCAACCGGATACCCATGTGCGGTATTCGAGGAGACACCAAAACACGCGGCAAATCGCCGCCAGGGAAAAAGCGGAATCCCGATTGTGCCACGAGCGGCGACGATAACAGCGAAATGACGCAAACGAGTGGCCCGAAGTAGTTCCAGTGCATAGCGTAGATCTTCGACCTTCGGGGACCACTTATTCAGTGGCAGCGGTCACATATCGTTTCCTTCAATATCACGGATGACCTGCTCGGCTTCATCACACCATTGCAGCAACGCCTGATGCACGATGACGCCCTGCCGCAACCCGAGAAGCCAATAGGGTAAATTGGGATGTCCCTTCAGACTCCGCGAAAGCGTCTCCGTGGTTTCACGACAGACAGTCCCTATCTCCTCGATTTCATCCCGGAACCTCTCGATGTGACGAAGATTGGCTCCAGGTGGTGCCTCGGTCCCAAAAAACAACTTGAGCAGGACCTCAAGCCGCGGAATCTCACGCGCCGCAGGCTCCGCCAGCCAGTCCTCCAATACCTTTTTGCCCGCCCGCGTGATGGAGTACACGTGCCGAGCCGGACGTCCGGTCTGGTCCTCAATCTCCTTACTAACCAGCCCCTCGTCCTCCAATTCCCTCAACGTGGGATAGAGCTGACCATAGCTCTCACGCCAGAAGTTGCTGATGGAGTGCTCGATAAACCGCTTGATATCGTACCCGGACTTGGGTCCGAGCGTCAGCGTCCCGAGGATGGTGAAGCGAGTTCGATTTCGTCGTGCCATAGGTGGTTCCATATATCTGAAACATATATATCTTGAAGATCGTAATGGCGGTAGCGTACAGACGACGATTTCGTGATAATAGCTGGCGGATCGCCCGGCCAGCTCACTTTTTCGACCGAGACCGATGACTAGCCCAAGCCACGATCTTTCACAGCTTCGGATCAATAGGGATAAACCCTCAGGGGGTTCCAAACGTGCCTTGTCGATGACTGTCGTCCTCGCCATGGTCGCGCTCGTTTTCGTCGCCAGCGCAATCTGGTGGATCCGAGGCGGTGGTTCTATTGAGGTACAGGTCGCCCGAGCAGAGGTAGTCGGCGGAGAGGTGGGTGGGGTCGGTATCACCGCCAATGGTTACGTGGTGGCACGGACCAAAGCGTCGGTCTCCTCGCGGATCTCCGGAAGATTGGCGTACCTCGGCGTGTCGGAGGGCTCGGTGGTTCGTGAGGGGGAGATTATGGCGCGGCTTGAAAACGCCGATTACCAGGCAACGGTCGCACAAAGAGAAGCCGAATTACTGCGCGCAAACGCCGCGCTCTTAGAGGCGGAGGCGCAAAGAGACCAACTCGTACGCGACTTACAACGTGGCGAAGAGCTGCTATCCAGCAACCTTACTTCTGAACAAAGCGTGGAAGACATAGGCGCACGGCTCGCTGGAGCGGAAGCTCGTGTTGGAGTCCAGGAAGCCGTCGTGCTTGCAGCCGCCGCATCGGTCGAGGTTGCCAAAGCCAACCTCGCAAACACGATCATTCGCGCGCCTTTTGGCGGAACGATCTTGCGCAAGGACGCCGAAGTCGGTGAGGTGGTGGCCCCGGCAGCAACAGGGGGCGGTTTGACACGAGGCGCGGTCGTGACCATGGCTGATCTGGAAACACTCGAAGTCGAGGTGGATGTCAATGAAGCCTACATCGCGCAGATCACAGCCGGACAACCAGCCAGGATAATCTTGGACGCGTACCCCAACTCCTCGTACGGCGCTGAGGTACGACAAATCGTCCCGACAGCGGATAGGCAACGAGCCACCGTACAGGTTAAGGTCAGTTTCACGGATCGGGACAGTCGCATCCTACCGGAGATGGGCTGTCGAGTTGAATTTTTGGAAGTCGGCAACGCCGAGGACACCAGTGCCGAGCCGTTGCGCATATTCGTTCCGGCGGACGGCGTACAAAACGTCGGCGGCAAAACAATCGTTTGGATCGTGCGCAATGGAACGGTGACGGAAGCACAGGTGGACGCGGGGCCAGTATCAGGTGGCAGAAGAGAGATTAGATCGGGACTAACCGGCGGCGAACAAATAGTGATCGATCCGCCGGACGGCATCGAGAACGGACAACCAGTCCAAATAGCGAGTACAAACGGACAATGACCACAACGAAACCATCGTCGGACCAAACATCATCTGGTTCACAGACAGCCACAGCTCTAGTCGAGATACGGGACCTGAAAAAGAGCTACTACCGAGACTCGCAGGAAATCCCTGTCATCGAGGGCGTGACGCTCACGATAAACCGAGGCGAGTTCCTCGCAATGATGGGTCCTTCCGGCAGCGGGAAGAGCACACTGCTCAACATCATCGCGGGGTTGGACTCCGCCGAACACGGGTCGGTCATTGTCGATGGCGAGAACGTTACCGCGATGTCCGCACGGCAATTAGCGACTTGGCGCGGGCGTCATATTGGGTTCGTGTTTCAGTTTTACAACCTGCTTCCGGTCCTGACTGCGTATCAAAACATCGAACTGCCGTTGTTGCTCACGGAGTTGTCGAAACGAGAGCGAAAGGAACACGTGCTGACGGCCCTAGACGTCGTTGGCCTGACTGACCGGGCCGAACATTTTCCTCGGCAACTATCCGGCGGGCAACAACAGCGGGTGGGAATCGCGCGAGCAATCGTCAGTGACCCGACCATCATTCTCGCGGACGAACCAACGGGCGACCTGGACGCAAAGTCAGCCGAAGAAATTTTGGATCTACTGACACGTCTCAACGAAGAGTTCCAAAAGACCATCATCATGGTTACACACGATGCCAAGGCGGCTGAACGCGCCCATGCGGTGATGCACTTGGACAAGGGGGTATTGAGCCGATGAAATTCGCGCGGTTGGTGTGGGCCAATATCTTTCGGAACAAGCGGCGTACGTTTTTGACCGCAGCCAGCGTCGCAGTAGCCATGTTTCTCTTTGCCTCCCTGCGCTCCATCATCACGACGTTGGAAGCGTCTGCCGAGTTGGGCAGCGAGGCACGTCTGGTGACGAGGAATGCAATCGGGATCACGTTTCCGTTGCCTGAGGCATACACATCGAGACTGAAATCCACGAGTGGTATTCGCAACGTGTCGTGGGCGAATTGGTTTGGCGGCGTTTACCAAGATCCACAGGACTTCTTTGCCCAATTCGCTGTCCATGGTGAGTCCTACTTCGCGATGTATCCGGAAATCCGAATCCCCGACGACCAGTTGGATTTGTTTTTACGCGAGCGTACAGCCGCTATCGTGGGCACTGGATTGATGGAGCGGTTTGGGTGGAGCCTGGATCAAACCGTGACACTACAGGGAACAATTTTTCCCGGCGATTGGGAGTTCACGATCCGCGGTGTCTATACGCCTGACAATCCGAGTTTCAGTGACCAAACGATGTACTTTCGGTACGATTACCTTTTTGAGCGCACGAATCGACAGGTTACACCAGGTTGGTTCATCCTCCAGCTGGAAGATCCAACTGCGGCGGCCAACATCTCCACCACCATTGACGCATTGTTTGAAAACTCCACGGCCCCAACCGCAACAGAGACGGAACGCGCTTTTCAAGCAGGGTTTGTGACGATGTGGGGGAATGTAGCGGGATTGGTTCGAGCGATTGGCACGGCCGTGTTCTTTGCCATCCTGCTGGTGGCCGCCAACACAATGATGATGGCCGCGCGTGAGCGGATCAACGAGGTTGCAGTCATGAAGACGCTTGGTTTCCAGAACAGGACGCTTGCAACACTTGTGTTGTCCGAAGCAACGATCATCACGGGTGTTGGCGGTTTGATCGGGTTATTGCTCGCGAAAGGCTTCATCAACCCGGCCAATCCGGTGAATGTGATGTTACCAGGCTTCATTCTCACAACCGGTACTTTTGTGGCCGGTGTCGGCATCTCAATAGCCTTGGGATTAGTGTCAGGCGCGGTCCCCGCATGGCAGTCGGCAAGACTATCAGTCGTTCAGGCGCTGCGGCGTGTTGCGTAACACATTCTCGATGATCGGGCACGACTACCCCGGGGGAACATCACGGTGAAGATCCCACTGATTTACAATTTGCGGAGCTTGAGGCAACGCCCAATTTCTACGCTGACAACGGCCATCGGCATGGCCCTGGTCGTGGCGGTGTTCGTGGCGATGATGGCGCTCTCGAATGGCTTCCGCGCGGCGCTTGTTGGCACCGGTGCTGAAGAGAATGCGTTCATCGTCCGAAAAGGCGCCAACGATGAGATGTCGAGTGGCCTGTCGAGACAGACAGTAAGCACAATTAGCTCGCTGCCTTTCGTCGCAAAAGATGATGAAGGCCGCCCATTGATCAGCCCCGAAACATTCGTGGTGATTTCCTTGCAACGGATTAATGGCGGCATGGGAAACGTGGTCGTGCGGGGTGTCAGCCCACAAGCCATCAAGGTGCGCCGTGGTGTGGAGATTATCGAAGGTAAGATGTTCCGCATTGGAGCCCGGGAAATCATCGTCGGCAAGACGTTGGCGCAAACGTTCCCCAACACGGCTGTCGGCGAACAAATTACGTTTGGTGGTCAACCGTGGACGGTGGTCGGTCACTTTTCCGCAAACGGATCCGCGTTCGAGTCGGAAATATGGGGTGAAAACGAACAGTTCATGCCGGTCTTCCGTGGAGAAGTATTCCAATCGGTTACCTTCCGTATGAGCGATCCCTCCGCGTTCGCTGGCATTGCGGAGACATTGGAGAACGATCCGCGCCTTTTTGTGGATGCGCACCGCGAAGTGGAGTTCTACGAAAACCAATCGGCACAACTCGGAACGATCCTAAACTTCGTAGCGGTCTTCATCGCGAGCATAATGGCAGTCGGCGCCGTTTTTGGCGCCATCAATACGATGTACGCCGCCGTGGCGTCGCGCGCCCCCGAGATCGGTGTACTACTCACCTTAGGATTCAAACCACGCAACGTTCTCAGTTCGTTCATGGTTGAGGCTCTGGTCATTGCGCTCATTGGCGGCCTCATCGGATGTCTCATTGTTTTACCGATCAACGGGCTGGTCACAAGCACCACAAACTGGAGTTCATTTAGCGAGATCGCATTTGCGTTTCGCGTCACACCACGCCTCTTGATGTATGGTTTGGTTTTCGCGGCTGGCATGGGGTTGGTTGGTGGATTCTTCCCCGCGTGGAAAGCGGCGAGGCAACACGTCGGTGACCACAAAACCCGTCGAGTAAACTCGCTTCTGGAGTTGCCACTAAATCCACGAAAACCACGAAAAGACAGTGCCGCGGAATCCACGGAACCCTCGGACAGCCCCCAAAAAGAGATTGGTGGCCACGGGTTCCGTAGCGTTTCTTACATCAGTTATTTTCGTGGTTTCCGTGGATTTAGTGGCAAACAAAAGCATGGCATGGGCACCAACCTTCTAGCCGATCTCCAACGCTCTCTTCACTCCAAAGCGAGTAAAAGGTGACTGAAAAAAATACCGGCCGCGCGGCGCCGAACGATTGCTCCAACTTCACACCACCTCCCAACGCTGAAGGCGATTCGCCACTGAAGTCCGTCAGGTAAACTCGCATCCAGAGTTTGCCACTAAATCCACGAAACCCACGAAAAGACAGCGCCGCAAAATCCACGGAACCCGCGGAAGAACCCACCGAAAAAGAGATCGGTTTCCGCGGGTTCCGTGGCGTTTCTTACGTCAGTTGTTTTTCGTGGTTTTGTGGGTTTCGTGGCAAAAAAGGATGAACTCCACGGTGCTGACGGCGCCACACAACGACGGGTGCGAACCACCGGTTGCGTCTGCTGCCCGTGTGGCTAAACTGATCTAGTCGCAAACCCATCGATACCGGTATGACACTACGCAACCGACTCATATTGATCGTCTCGGTTCCCGTATTCTTGGGAACCCTATTCGTCGCAAGCCAACCCGTTGGGCCCTTGCCGGCCCTTGGACCGTTCTTGGAACCGACGCGTGGCGTGTGGTCCATGGCCGGCGTAGCCGAGTTGCCGGATTCGGCCTTTGCCTCGATTCCCGGCATGGAAGGGAATGTCAATGTGGTGTACGACGATCGCGCGGTACCACACATCTTTGCCGAAAGTCGTTTAGACGCCGTTCGCGCATTGGGATATGTCGTCGCACGTGACCGACTCTTTCAACTCGACCTGCAAACACGCGCAACCGCCGGCACGTTGACTGAAATCGTTGGTGATGTTGCGCTCTCAGCAGATCAACAGTCAAGACGCCTGGGCTTGGCATGGTCCGCGGAACAGAATTTTTCACGTATTGAACCGGGCAGCGACGTCGCACAGCTTATGACCGCCTATGCGGACGGCATCAACGCCTGGATCGATGGCCTCGATGACAACGAATTGCCGCTCGAGTACCGTTTGCTCGGTGCACAACCACAGCGGTGGGAACCGCAACATGCGCTGTATCTGTTGAAGCGAATGGGTTGGACGCTGTCTTACAATAATTTGGAACGCCGCAAAGCAGCCGCAGCATCCATGGTGGGCATGGACGCGGCAAATGCGTTGTTCCCTGTCAACGCTCCCATCCAGGAACCAATACAGACGAACGGCACCGACGGCCCCCGCGTGGAAGCAGTAACGCTGCCGCCACCCGGCACACCTGATGTGACCGCTGCCGACTGGTTCAATGCAAGTACGTTGGCTTTTGAATCTGAGTGCGCCACCATCACGTTCGACTGTTCGTCCGAAGACGTTGTCGGTTCAAACAATTGGGCGATTGGTCCGCTCAAGTCGGTCTCGGGAAACGCCATCCTCTCCGGGGATCCACACCTGAACCTGACACTACCGTCAATTTGGTATGAGGTACACCTTGTCGTGCCCGACTACATGGACGTGTATGGGGTCGTCATTCCGGGCACACCAGGCATCGTCATTGGATTTAACAGAGACGTTGCGTGGAGTTTCACGAATACTGGCGCCGACGTCATGGATTTCTATGAAGAACAGTTTGACGATCTCGATGACGCAACGACATATTTGGTAGACGACGCATATCGACCGCTTGGAACGCGAATCGAAGAATACAAGGACGAAAAAGGACGCGTGATCGCGGTCGATACAATTTACCATACACACCGTGGCCCGGTCTTCGAACAGGGAGATCGACGGCTTTCCCTGCGCTGGACGGTTTTGGACGACCAGGGAGAATTCGAAGCATTTGACGGAATCGCAACGGCACGCACCGTCGATGAATGGCTCGAGAAAATGGAGTCGTATGTCGCGCCCGCGCAAAACGGGATCGTGGCCGACCGTCAGGGATCAATCGCAATCCGATCACACGGGAGATTCCCCGATCGCGACACGGACCGTCCCGGAGACATGGTTCTCGAAGGAACAAACGGCGACACCGATTGGACCACGTACTGGCCCGTCTCTCGTTACCCGTTCTCAATCGACCCACCGCGGGGATTCCTTTCGTCCGCCAACCAGCAACCGATAGACCCACGCGCCGAACCGGCCTACTACGGTGCACAGTGGCCCGCGCCCTGGCGAGCAATGCAGATCAACAGCGTGCTTCGTCAGGACCGCAAATTCACTGCGGATGACATGCGTTTGCTGCAGACTAACGCCGGATCGGCACGCGCAAACTACTTCTTGCCTCACATCCTCAACGCCGGCGAACGTGTGTTGTCAGCAGCGCCAAATGACACGCTACTCGGTCAGGCGCTGCGTTTACTGTCGGCGTGGGACGGCAACTATACCAAAGCAAATACTCGCGCTGTTCTTTTTGAACAGACAATGACCGAACTCGGTGAGCGCACGTGGGACGAACTGGACGGCCCAAACGGACGTGTTGCGACACCTTCCTCCGCTTTGCTCGGCATCTTAATGAACGATTCGACGAGCCGTTGGTGGGATAACCGAGCGACACCAACCGTCGAGAATCGAGACTCCGTTGTCGCATCCAGCCTACGCTCCGCTTTCGTCAGGACCAGATCCCAATTCGGGCCTGAGGACGGCGAAGGGTGGCTGTGGAGTTCGCGGCGTACGGCCAACATCCGACACCTCTTGCAGATTCCAGCGTTGTCCGCGCTGAATCTTCCGGTTCAGGGTGGCCCCTCCACCATAAGCCCATCATCAGGATCGGGGACCCACGGAGCGAGCTGGAGAATGGTCGTCGAATTGGGCCCGTCGATTACCGCGTGGACAACGTACCCTGGCGGACAGTCTGGCAATCCCATCAGCCCATATTATCGGGACCGGATCGAACAATGGATGAATGGCGAACTCGCCGAGGTCTTGTTCCCAGAACGCGCGATGGAAATACCGGAAGATCGTATCCTATCGCGTCTGAGACTCATCGGCGATGAATAAGATGGTCGGCAATGTCGCGTTTGCAGTTCTTGTGGTTGCCTTCGGCGCAGGCACCGTGATGTTTGGTTGGTGGACGATACCGTTGATTGGGTTGATCTGGGGCGTCATCGCGCCGTCAAAACTACAGACCGGTGCGACGGCAGCGATGGCCGCCGCGTTGAGTTGGGGATTACTCTTGAGCTGGACGGCGACACAGGGGCCTGTCGGCGCCTTGGCAAGAAGGGTCGGCAGCATTTTCGGGGTGCCGAGCGTGGCCTTCTTTGGGATCACGCTAACGCTTGCCGCCGTGTTGGCGGGATCCGCCACGCTGGTTGCCGGAGCGCTTACCCCGTCGCGGGTTCAGAAAACGAAGTAGTAAAGTTGCGGATTTCGCCTCTGCAAAATCGAATACGCGCCGCGAGGCTATCCAACCCAATGAACTGAAGCAATGTGAACACCCTCCCCAGTGGATCGTTCCCCACGGTCGGATTCGCTTGCATTTGATTTAACCATCGGACATTTAGCTCGACCCACGACGCCATATGCGGCAGGTCACTGCCAAATTCCGCCGCGCGTCTCAACGTAGCACGCCGCTCGTCATCGATGCCGAACAATATTTCGCGCGGGCTGCGACAGAAACCTGTAACTACACCGGAAACAGCCCACCAGCGTTCGTACCGGTAACGCTTTGTATCGGCAATGAGGGGCATGCCTTCGGTCCCAACGGCGTCACCCATCAAGGCCGGAGCGTCACGCACCATCAGCCATGGCACAGTTGCGTTTTGTTCTACTAGCAAGTCGAGCCGTTCGGCTTCCAGTAACAGATTACGATCACCCTGCAGAAGACCGATCTCTCGCATCATTCGCGACGCGATTGAGAAAACGTCGTGCGCGAGCCACCCGTGCATGGGATCCTCTCGTAACCGAAGTCCGATAGCGAGGGTCTGCCGCGCGTATCTCAGAGCCGTTGGCGTATCGCCCACGTCAGCAGCCAAAATTGCAGCGGATTCGTTTTTATGGGCAAGGCCGACAATGGAATCTCGTATTAAAAGCGGTACCTCTCGGGGATTTTCCGCGCCGTTGAAGAGATCGTCGTAAATCCAGAAAGGCAACTCTGATTGTGTTGCGGCAAGCGAACGCCAGGTTTCGAGCGACGTCACAGCCGCGTCGGCGCGAAGTTCACGGCGTTCTGCTTCGCTCAAGCCCGGGGCAACACTACGCCACATTCTACGGCGGGCTCCGTTGCCATCTTCCGATTTCGATGCACCAATGTGTAACCCCGGTTCAAACCATTGGGCCATCATATCTCGAACAGTGGGTCCAAGCGTCGGAGTTTCGTCCGGCACGAATGGCCGGAGCACCACTGGCCCAGGTGGTAACGAATCTACGAACCCCCTGGGTATCGACAGAATGGCGGCGACATCTCGGCTTGCAATAGACCATTGTGCCGCCGTCACCGTCACCGACAGTGTCAATGCCAGGACGCCAAACAACAATATGCCGACAAACGTGCCGGCAAGAAACGGAGCGAACGCAACTGGCCACCGGGCAAATCGCAACCCTGGCATGTTGCGGTCAGCATCAGTGAGCCAACCAGCCACCGCTTCCTTCTGCACCTTTGGCAACGTCCACGTCAACGGCATGAACGGTTGCCACCGTCTCGCCCGGTTCCGAACGGCCCACTGTGGAAACCGCAGGAACATCGCAATCGACAACGCGACTGCAGCCGGAACAAACAGTAGCACGGCCTCACTTGCAGTAACCATCGACGGAACCATCGACTCCGATCGGACGTTTACACCACGGACCCAAAGCGCCGGCATCACGACAGCAAGAGTTGTTGCGACAAACACAAGGGCGCCACTCAAACGCTTCAATGCAAGGATTTGACGACGACGCCGTTCGCCGGACAGCGCGTACACGCCGTGCCCGTTCACAATAGCCGTCGTGTCCGGGCTGTCGAGCGCCACATCCCACACGACAGTCCAGGGATAGCCCAATCCACGCGCCCACGACATTAAATCCGCGAGTCGCCAGCCCCGAAACGCGGACACAAGGGTAAACAAACCCGACGCCAGTAGCGCGATGGTCAACAGAAAGAGTAAAACAGTGGTCCCGCCGCCCGGTGTTGACGTAGTCGATCCAAGCGGGAGCAACCCCGTGGGCGCGAATTCTCGCCAACGCCCGGCCGCCGGGGCGTATAGCAACAGCGCGAAGAATGTCACGGCGGTACCAGCCGTTGCGAGCAGCGAGCGCAAGAATCGACTTCCCAAACCCCGTAGAACTTCCAAACCGGGTGGCGGCCATTCGATCAACGGTGTCGATGGTGGTATTAACGCGCGTGCGACGTCGTCCGCACTCGGTCGCTCGCCCGGATCCTTTTTGAGACATTGGTTAATGAGATCTGCAAACTGCTGATCGAGGTCGGTCCGAAATTCCCTAACATCAGGTGGCGCCTCCTGCAGGTGCGCGGCGATATAACCTTCTGGCGTATCCGCGTTGATCGGTAAATGTCCCGTGACAAACTCGAATGCGAGGATGCCGAGGCTATAGATGTCGGTCTTTTCGTCTATGTCACGCGCGGCCGCTTGTTCCGGGCTCATGTAGGGCGGCGTTCCAACGGAGACACCTTCACGCGTGAGCTTTTCGTCGTCCAGCTTGTCACGCGATATGGCCGCGCTGATACCGAAGTCCAGCACAATGGCTCGCCCGGTCTCTCGGTCGATCACCACATTGGCGGGTTTGATATCCCGATGCACCACGCCTTGAGCGTGCGCCGACGACAGCGCTCGCGCAATTTCGCCGACAACGACCTTTGCAAACACCTCGGGGACGATCTTTGAGGCCAGAATCTCTTGCTGCAACGTCGGGCCATCGACAAACTGCATCAGGATGTACGGTCTTCGGGACCGCGGTAGCGTGCCCACCTGATAAATATTGATAACGTGCGGATCGACGATTGCGGCCGCCGCTTCCGCCTCACGGGTAAAACGTGCGCGAGCGACATCGTCCTTGGTCAGATCTTCCGCCAATACCTTTATCGCAACGAGACGCCGCAGACTCGGCTCACGGCCGAGGTACACGACACTCATTCCACCACCCGCTAGCAGGCGAAGGATCTGAATGCGCGGACTCAGGGCCCTTCGCAACTGGGCAGCCAATTTGTCATCCGGTGGGATATCGTCCGCGCGAGAAGCGCCGGAATCCGTCAGTGTCGGAGATGGCGTAAAGACCGCTGCGCACTTGGCGCACTCCACGGAATCATCCGGTTGTTCTGCGCCGCAGGCCGGGCAAAATGACATTAGTTCTTCGCAGGAATCCTCAGACGGGCCCACAACCTAGACCCGTTGCGGTCTTTGCGATAGGCTTTTGGCTGTCTGTTGTTGACTCTATCTAACTCTGTGTCCTCTGTGGCAAGTTGCGCGGGGACGTGCCGCATCCCGTTTCCGGGCTGAGCACCGGCGGCACGTTCGTTGCAAAATACAGGGTCGCTCAAACACAGGGCCCAAGCGGCTGTTACTTTTGCAGTGATTTTGGGAAAGGTACGCTAGCGTGCACGAAAGCAAGACGCTGGACATCCTCGATGCGGCGAAACACGGCGATACCAAGCGCGTGGCGGCCTTATTGGCTGATTCGCCCGATCTCGTCGACGCTTCAGGAGAATACGACAAAACACCGCTGCACTGGACAGCGGAGCGGGACCACGCCGAAGTAGCCCGCTTGCTGTTGGACGCGGGGGCTGACGTGGAACGTCTGACCACTTGGGGCTCCAGCGCCTTGGAGTGGGCCGCTATCATGGGAAGTGTTGCCGTGGCAGAGATCCTTTTGTCGCACGGCGCTACAGGACTCAACCTCGTGACCGCAGCCGGACTCGGCCGGTTGGATGAGGTACGCACCTTTTGCGACGAGAATGCATCCGTGGTTGGCCTCGGGATACCTAGACGACCCAACGATGTCAGCGATGAGAACGGATGGCCCGCTGACGCCGCACATATGACAGGTGACGTCCTGGGCGAGGCGTTTCAGCTTGCCTGTCGTAACGGCGAGGTCGATGTCGCCAACTATCTATTGCTGCGTGGTGCCGGTGTGAACTCGAAGGGTTACTTCGGTGGCACGGGTTTACATTGGGCCGCCATCAACGGGCACCGACACATGGTTGAGTTTCTCCTGGAACACAACGCCGATCTCACCATGAAGGATCACGGTTTGCAGGCAACACCCGCCGGATGGGCCTCCGAAGGCGGACACGACGAGATCGCGATGCTCATCAAGAGTCGCGAAGGCGGCCTTGAGATTGAACGTTGATGAACATCGACGTCGAACGTCGAAGTGTTTATCCTTACATGAAAGTTGACTGTTGAGTGTGGAACGTTGAGTGTTGACACGTCTCTCAGTCTGGGCGCAGCGCGTTAACGACGTTTACACGGGTCGCGCGTCTTGCTGGGATGACGATGGCCAGAAAGCCGGTTGCGGCTAACGTGAGGACTACTGCTGCGTAGACTGTTACGTCGCTGGGGTTGATCCCAAAAAGGAATTGCCCCAACTGTCGACTCAACGCGAATCCAAGCACAAGACCAAGCGCCAGGCCGACGGCCAACTGTCGCATTCCCTTCTTCAGAACCAACCGAATGACGTCGGCGCCCACCGCTCCCAAGGCGATTCGGATGCCCATCTCCTGTGTACGACTGCTCACAGAGAACGCCATCACTCCATATAGCCCAACGGCGGCAAGGAAGAGTGCGATGACGCCAAAAATTGTGAACAGGGAACCAAATATCCCGAAGGACCAGGTGCCTTGCTCGATGACGGCATTCATGGGGAGAACGTTGTAGATGGGCAAGGTCGCATCCAGACCGGTCACGACCTGCCGTACACCTGACGTTATGCTCGACGGTGGGCCTTGCGTACGTACCGCCATCGATACAAACCGTGCGCCGACCTGTGCAAGTGGCACGAAAGTCTGCTCGGGAGGGACGTCTGAAACACCGATACCACCGACGCCGCCCCCGATCCACATGTCCCGCACGACACCGATGATCGTCCGCCATTCGGCGTTGGGGGAATTTGATGCACCGAACATGATACGCTTGCCGAGTGCTGATTCTCCCGGGAAGAAACGCCGGACGAAACTTTGATTTGCAATCACGACAGGCAAACCGTCAGCACGGTGCGCAACGGTAAAATCATTTCCCTCTACAAAATTGACATCGAATACCGAAAAGTAGTTTGGTGTGACGGTACTTCTGAATGTTTGCGGTCGATCGCGGTCTTCGGTATACGTTTCCCCCTCGAGGGAGAACCGCCACCTACCGGCACCGGTGCCCGGCAAGCTGGTGGTCAAGGCTACGGTTTGCACCGCCGGCAGTGCTTCCAGCCTTGGCATCAATGCATCGTGGAACAGCATACGGTCTTCGAACGTCGGGTAGTCCACATCGAATAGACCCACCCGTGCCGTGAAGACTTGCTCCGTCTCGAATCCCAGATCAAACGTCTTGAGTGCGGTGACGCTCTTGATCATCAAACCGGCTCCAACCAACAACCCGCAGGAGACAGCGATCTCGGCGATCACCAAACCGGCACTGAACCGCCCCATGCGAAAACCGGACGAACCACGGTTTTCGTCTTTGAGAATCTCGTTAACATCAGCCCCCGACGCCTTCAACGCCGGGAAGGTTCCCGATACGAGACCAGATACGACCGTCACAACTAACGCAAACGCTAAGACAGTGGTGTCCAGGCTCAAATCGATCCAATATGGTTTCTGAATGTCAACAATCCACGCATTGAAAACGGTGATGCCACCGTAAGCCAGCACGATGCCGAGCAGTCCACCGATGACGGCGAGTACCGTTGACTCTACTAACAGTTGACTCATCAACCTGCTTCTCTTTGCGCCCAACGCGGTCCGGACCGCGATTTCTTTCGTGCGACCGGCCGCCCGCGCAAGAAAGAGATTTGCTACGTTGGCACATGCGATGAGCAACACACCAAAAACGGCGACCAACATTACATAGAGAATTTGCGTGA
>JAZDDC010000685.1:0-6596 GCA_036679565.1 Gemmatimonadota bacterium | reverse complement strand
CAACGTGTCTTTGCTGCAGTCCTTGATATCGCTTTCTGCCGTCATTAACCGACACCCCAACCGACACCTCTGCGCGGAGGCAACCAGGAGCCATGCATGCGGCCACCTCCATCGTGCTCCGGCTGCGCTACTTACCCGGCGAGGGTTTAGCGGTGAGGAATGGAGAAAAACCGAGGGTCAGCCGGATGATTCAATCCGCCAAACCCACCCGGGCTACGAGGCCGGTGAAGCGGGGATCCTCTCGAATAGGATCGAACAGCGGCTCCACGTTGAGCGACACCAGCCAGCTGGAGCGCTCGTCATATGCCTGTTCGAGGAACGCGAAGGCCTCATCCACTTCACCGAGACCGAGATGAACGAACGCGTGATTGAGGGGCGGGATGTACCGAGATTGCGCAACTGCCTGCAGTTGCTGCAGCACCTGCCGTGCCTCCGTCACCTGTCCCCCGCGAGCTAACGCGTGACCCAGGAGCGCTTGGCAGACACTGTTGCCTTCTGACAATCGCACACACTCGCGAAGCTCCATGATCGCTTCGTCAACCATCCCCACTTCCTGGTACGCCAGACCGAGGTAAAACCGGGTGCGGACAAAGGTCGGCTCCAGGTGCAGCGTCTTCAAAAGGACTTCGATGGCGTCTTCGTGCCGGCGGCTGTAGTACAGTACGGCCCCCACATTCTTGTTGATGATGAGCGACAGGGGCTCGAGCTCGCGGGCACGCTTTTCCGCGCGCAGCGCTTCGTCGTGGCGTGCCATTGCAGCGTGGTACGCAGCGCACCAATGATGTGCCATGGCGTATTGGGGATTGAGTTCGATGGCCCGCCGAAACAGACGCTCGGCCTCGTCCCAATCCCAGTCATAGAATGCCGCGATGTGGGCGAGGGTCGTCCACGACTCGGCTAGGTTCTCATTCAGTGCAAGCGCTTTGCGCGCTGCTTCGCGAGCCTTCGGCAGCGCATCGTGCGGCCGACGGAGTGCGTATTCCGCGATGCCGAGGAGCGCGTAGGCATCTGCCAAGCCGGAGTACGCCAAGGCGTACTCCGCGTCATGCTCCACTGCATGCTCGAAGCTCTCCGTGGCCTTGATGAAGTTCTCGTCGTTGCGTTTGTTCCAGAAAAAGCGGCCTTTCAGATACAGGGAGTACGCCTCGAGATTCTTCGTCGGTGGCTCGACGATCCGCGCCGGATGCTCTGCGATGAGCTTCACTTTGAGCTTCTCGACGATCGTCTGCGCGATTTCTTCCTGGATCGCGAAAACGTCTTCGAGTGCACGATCGTATCTCTCGGACCAGAGGTGATACCCATTTGCCACGTCGACAAGCTGCGCGGTAATGCGTAATCGCTGGCCGGAGCGCCGAACACTGCCCTCCAATACGGCGTCCACGCCTAGCTCGCGACCGATACGGCGGATATCGACGTGCTGGCCCTTGAATTGAAACGCCGACGTGCGTGACGCGACGTGCAGGCCCTCGAGTTGTCCAAGAGCGTTGATCAATTCCTCGGTCAAGCCGTCGCTGAAGTATTCGTTGTCCGGATCCGGGCTCATGTTCGCGAATGGCAGTACCACGATCGATGTGGTGCCCTCGTCCGTCGCGGATGCCTCCGCCGTGAGGCCCAGGGCGAACTCGCCCGCGCTTTGATAACGATCCGCCGCAACCTTTTCGAGACCTCGGGCGAGCGCCGCCGCGGCCGGGGGGGGAACGCCAGGTCGCATGGTTGTGATCGAGGGAGCGGGATCGGTTACGTGCTTGGCCATGAGCGCTTGCGGGTTTGACGCGACGAACGGCGGGTCGCCCGCCAGCATTTCGTAGACGACGCACGCCAGGGCGTAGACATCGCTCCTGGCGTCGAGATGTCGGTCGCCCGCCACCTGTTCCGGACTCATGTACGCCGGCGTGCCGATGGCGAGACCCGTCACCGTGAGTCGCTGCACACTCGTGTCTGAAATCGCTTTGGCGATTCCGAAGTCGACGATCATCGCCTCGCCGTGATGTAGCAAGATGTTCTCAGGCTTAATGTCGCGATGGACTAATCCCAGACTGTGCGCATAGCCCAGCGCCGAGGCTATCTGACCGGCGATGTGTAGTGCTTCTTCTATGCGGAGCGGCCCCTCACGCAGCATGCGGGTACGTAGTGATTCGCCATCGACGTAAGGCATCGAGTAAAAGAGGAAACCGTCAGCTTCGCCGGAGTCATGGACCGGAAGGATATGCGGATGCGAAAGCTGGGCCGCGATCTCGATCTCCCGGAGGAACCGCTCCCGCGCGATGGCGGTCGATAGTTCGGGCCGGAGAACCTTCACCGCCACCGAACGATGGTGCTTGACATCCCCGGCCAGGTACACCGTCGCCATCGCTCCAGCGCCGATCTCCCGCTCGATGCGGTAGCGGTCGGCGAGGGCGGTTTTCAGGCGGTCGAGAAGCTCTGCCACTGCGCTTTAGCCCCGCTGGCGACGGTCGGTCCTAGAATACGGTTTTGGGGCTTCAGGCGGCCAGCCGAAGTACCCGGCCAAGTATCTAGGACAGGCACTGCATCTGTTGTCTTATCTTGCTGCAGCCCATCCCCGTCTGTTGATTCCAAGAAGCGCTCCATTCGTCGAAGCTGGTCGTCGCCTCCGAACTGAAGGACGTGCCGTTGAAGGACTTGGATGGCGCTCGCCGGGTAGAAGCGTTCTTCCGTCCCGCTGCATTTTGATTGTAAGCCCCGTCTATACTTCGACGATGTCTGCTTTCGTGCTTTGTATGAATGCGACTACGTCGTCACGTTCAGCTTGAGGGACTTGAAAAGCCTCCAGAGTGGCATTCAGGTGCTCCAACAATGCCGACCAATCGCTTTCACTGAGTTTCATCCCTACGTGCAAGGTCTTCATATCTCGTCCGGTGTAGTACATAGGACCGCCTGCACTCGAACACAGAAAATCAACCAGGAGTTGCTCTTCCCGTTGTATGCCATCCTCCCCTCGATACTGATAGAAGCGGCGCAACTGCGAATCCGCTTTTATGCGTATCATCAGGTCTTTGGTTACTGCAGCAATGGCATCATAGCCACCGAGACGTTCATAAAGTGCCTTGCTCATAGCTCATCCCCTTCTAGTTAGAAACCGGCTTAACTCAAATTTGGATTGAACTAGATTGCCGGATAAGGATACCGATACGACGGTGACGATCGTCATCCACGTCTGTACGACGGTAGCAGTCATGCCACGCATGTGACCGTCACCTCGGACTAAGTAACGAGCGATAACCCAGGACGCATCGACCGGCTTTCATTGCTGGGGGACATGTCGGCGGCTAGCCGAAGCGCTCCTCCTTCCATGGATTCCCGTGCCGGTGATATCCATAAGATTCCCAAAAGCCAAGCGAATCTTCAGTCATGAACTCGATCTGGTTGACCCACTTGGCGCTTTTCCAGAAATACAACTTGGGGACAACCATGCGCAAGGGGCCACCATGTTCCACTTCGAGCGGCGCACCACCGAAACGATGCGCCAAAAGGACATCGTCATTGACTAACTCATCGAGTGCTAAGTTGGTTGTGTAACCCCCATACGAGTGCTGCATGACGAATTTGGCGTCTGGGGTCGGACGCACGCGGTCTACCAGCTCTCGAAACGCGACCCCTTCCCACATTGTGTCGAGCATGGTCCAACGCGTAACGCAGTGAATGTCCGTCTCGATCCGTACCGTCGGAAGCGAGATGAACTCCTCCCAGTTGATTACGATTTCTTGTTCCACCGCTCCATCAATCCGAAGCTGCCAAGTGTCCGTATGGACTTGGGGCATGGGACCGTACGTGAGCACGGGAAATTTTTTCGTAATGAACTGGCCGGGCGGGACGCGATCGTCGTCTTCGCGTGTTCGCTTTGGTTGTGCCTTCCGGAGGCGTGCAACCCGATCGGCGGGATCAATCACTGAGAGATTTCGCCGTGGTGATTCACGATCAAGCCGGGAAGAGATGAGAGGTAACTCGTATGCTGAGAACGGCATCACACCACGATCGCGGTGCGTAGGCGGCGCCACATACTCCGGCGTACTCAATGGCGGTGGCGCGCCGGGCGGCGAGCGGAAATGAGCTTGTGTGTCCACATTTCGGACAGACAATGCTCACTTCCGGTGCGTATTCGTATCCCGGCGCTGGTCCGGGAATGATATCTCTAACAGACATTTTGCAAAACTCCGCACGTTATGGGACGGATGCTTGGAAGCTGGCTCCTTTGACCCCCGATGTGTTCGACTACGAGGGACGCTGAACGATGTCCGATTTGAGCGTGCCGATGATCGCGAGCAATTCCTGCTTCTCCTTGTCAGGGACGTTGAAACTGTCGAGGGTATCGACCAGGTGGTCGAAAACGAACACGGCTTCGCGATGTCCTTTACATCTCGCAATGGCAAACCTCCAGTCGACAATTTCGCGGACGACTAACGGAGCGGATAATCCGTGAGTACGTAATCGGCTCCGGTTGAGTGACACCCGAAGCACAATGGGACTCCGTTGCCCGAGGCGAACGCCTCCGTGCCCGGGGCAGTGCTCGTTGCCTCATACCAGAACCAGCCGTTGCCGCCGGCGCTGTTTTCCTGTGTCTTCACCATCACCGCCCAGCCCTCGAGTTCGCCGTCAGCGGAGTACATCTCCTTGACGGCTTCGGAGCCCATTGGGTGCGATTCGTTGCCCGCGCGCAGCGACGCATCGAGTATGTCGTTCATGAAAACGCGCACTGGCAGTCCAAAATCGGAATGTGGCCCGACTGATGGATGTTGTCCGGACTCGCTCGCCGACATCGAGGTGTACCCGCCGTTGCGGAGGTATTCGTGTAGGGCTGCGTCTACCGTTGGGACCATGCCAGGTGCAGCACCGGTGGACGCGGTTGCTTCCATTCCAGCCTCAAGCCTACCGGCCATGGCAGCCGCAATGTCCTGGAACTCTGGCGATGCACTGGTCATCGCCGCACCGCCGCTCGGAGCGCCGGCTCCTCTGGCCGCACGTAACACGGGATAGTACTGGGTGAAGACAAAATCGTCGGCGGCGCTTGCATCGTGGCATGCATTGCACGCGGCCGTCGGAAACGCCTCGGCCGTTTCCGCGAGAGGATACGAGTGGCCAAAGCTGAAATACGCCCAATTACCGGGTTCGTCAGCGAAGCGTTGGGAGTCCTTGATCGTTGCCTCGAGCCCAGTGTACTCGCCCATGAAAAATCCCTTCCCACTAACCGCTAGTTCGCTACCGACGGAGACCAGTTCCTTGATGATCACCGTACCGTCTGGAAACTCGCCGCTCTGGCGGTATTCGCTGTAGTCGGACGGGTGGATATACACATTGTGAAAATCGGGGAACGGAGCTTCAGGCGGATTCAGTGAGTTGGGCGTCAACGGGGTGCCCACATACACCCAGCTGCGGTAGTCGACGGACGGACGGTTCATCGACCCGTCGGCATTGAACGTTGGTTTGGCTAGCTCCTGCGTGGCACCGGCCGGCACATCGCCGTCTTGGGGAGCGCAATTCAGGAAGAAGACAGTACAGCTTGCCAGTGTCAGTTCTATGGTGAACGTAGCGAACCATCGACGAGTGGACATCGGGGAACCTACCAGTTTCGAGGAGTCCAGAAACCTGAAGGAATTTTCATCTATTCTTAATACAGAATTGACGTTTGTCCCGGGCATGTCAAGGGGCGACAGTCACATGACAGCGAAATGCTGAGAAGGAGTGGCGTTGCGAGCGGTGGCTGAACGGGCGAGCCCGACGCTGGCGGTGAGCCTAGATGCTGCAAGCTGGCCGGAGAACAGCTCTACATCCGGCGAGTCCCGACCACATGACGCGGTCGCGTGGTTCGTGGTCGGGATTCATACATGTTACTGATGCACCGCCCATAGCCATTGAAGTCATGTCGTTGGTTGATGGCGAAGTTGCAGTCCAGATTGGGGGAAACCAATTCTCGTATCGTCGATGCGAAAGGTGGACCACGAATTCTTTGAAGTCACGTATTTGACTTTGATAACCGAAGCAGGTCCCGGCTTCTCGGTGACCGCTGCCTTCATGATTGTCTCGTTTGAGTTTGTGCAAGAGTCGGTGACGCTGCCCGTCTACATATTAAGGAATACGCTGAGTACGTCCTAGCCATATTTCGGCGTGGAAGTTCTTCTTCGGACGGCTTGTTTTGACTGCCATTCGGCAGAAACCCGTTGGCCGTGGTACTCGCATATTCCCCCGCTGTCGTGGCTCATCGTCCACGACGTTCAGCACGGACGGTCCAACCTCGATTTCTCCCAATGGTCGACGGACTCCGATCGCGAGCACGCCCGTGCAGCGCCTGATTTTTCCCGTTATGGCATCGTGTTTGCAGTTCCCTTCGACTCGTACCGTCTCGCAACAAAGGGGGGAACCGGCGCCCATCCCTCAGCATTTTCCATATCGACGGGGGAAAGGCCTCAGTCGATCATGATCAGGCTCCATGGCGTTTCTGCCTGCCCCAACCTGGAAAGACAAAGCGTGAGGGTCAACCGATCAGGCAGCGAGCGTCCACGGGACTCGTCTGGCGTTTGCCTCGAGCCACGGCCAAGAGTACATTGGCGCCCCATCAAGGCGAATTCCCAAGGTGCGTCGCG
>JAZDDC010000684.1:0-3221 GCA_036679565.1 Gemmatimonadota bacterium | reverse complement strand
GATTAGGAACAGCCGGCGATCGCCGTCTGTTTGCTACCAGCTACCAGCTGCCCGCTTTCCGCTTCCTGCCGCTCCCGTCTGGGCTCCCGCCTTGATCTAAATGACGGTTCCGTAAGTATACCTATGGTAGGTATACTCTCTAACGAGATATTCGTCCGGAGCTGAGCATGATCAGACGTGACCCCCAAACGATGTTGCCACTTACGCACTTGTCCTACCACATCATGCTTGCGGTCGCAGATCACGACCTGCACGGATACGCCATCATCAAAAATGTTCGTGACCGCTCGCAGAGAACCATCAACCCGGGCACGGGCACCTTCTACTCCGCCATCAAACGAATGCTCGACGAGGGATTGTTGGAAGACGCTGCCGAACCCGAGGGCAGTCGGTCACACGATTCGCGTCGAAAGTTTTACGGACTCACGACGTTCGGTCGCAACGTTTTGCTGGCCGAAACACAAAGACTTGAAGAACTGCTAAATGCCGCCCGTTCTATCCACTCGAAGGCAACTTCAGCGTGACTGCCGCCGAACGCTTGTATCGAAAGTTGATGCGCGTATTGCCGAAAGGCTTTCGCCGCAGGTTTGGACCCGAAATGATTGCGATGTTGAGCGATCGTCGGTCCGAACTGACCCCGACACGGTTAGCCGCCACATCATTCTTCTGGTGCCACGAATATGCCGACCTTTTCGTCACGGCGTTTCGCGAATGGACACGCACCGACCAGGATCCCAGAGGAGCCACAATGTCTTCACAATCACCGTCCGGTAACACCAACCAGCCAAGCTTTGGCAACGGGATGTTCACCGACATTCGCCTGGCGGTTCGCAACATGCTGCGCAATCCCGGGTTCAGTTTGATCGTTGTGGCCACACTTGGATTGGGTATCGGAGCAAACACTGCAATGTTCGGCATCGTGGACGCGGTTATCCTTCGCCCCCTTCCCTACGACCACGCCGACCGCATCGTCAAAATGACCGGGCTGGATACCCGCACGGGTCAGACAACTCCCACGCTGCCGTACGCCGATTATCTGATCTACAATGACCAAGCGACATCGTTCGAATCCATCGAGGGGTTTGATGGAACGAGTTACATCCTATCGGGCGCGGAGCGCGAACCAACACGTATTGCGACCGCGGCGGTGACAAACGGACTTTTTGACCTGCTACGTGTCTCACCGATGCTCGGCCGTTCTTTTTCACCTGACGAACACATCGACGATCCCAATATCGTCATTCTCAATCACGGGTTTTGGATTACCGAATTCGGAGCAAACCCCGACATCATTGGTGCGTCCATTCGACTCGACGCGGAACCACATACAGTGATTGGGGTGATGCCGCCCGGGTTCGATTATCCATACCTTGGCGAAATGGGCGGTTGGATGCCGCTACAATCCCAAGAATTCGATGGCGTCGATACGACAACGGCTTTCTCGGAGCGCGATTGGCATCAGATATCGATCGTGGCCCGTCTCGGTGATGCCACCGCTGCCGACAGTGCGGCGGTGGAAGTCCCAACCATTGCAGACCGATTGGCCCAATCGTATCCTCGCTCCAACGCAAACCTCACGGTACAACTCGACCCTCTGAAGTCGGCAATCGTCGGCAACCTTCGCAGACCATTACTTCTTACACTCGCTGCCGTCGCATGCGTGTTGATTATTGCATGTGTCAACATCGCCAATCTCCTGTTGGCCCGGGGGATGGCACGCTCGGGCGAAGTAGCCGTTCGTGGTGCTTTGGGTGCGTCGCGATGGCGCATTGTCCGGCAGTTCCTGTTGGAAAGTCTCTCGTATGCAACACTTGGCGGATTCGCGGGTGTGGGCCTGGCCTATCTTCTGTTGCGACTCGCAAGATCATTCGAGTTCCAGGGACCGCGGATGCAAACGATCAACCTAGACGGTCGTATCCTTTTGGTTGTCGCAGCAACAACGATTATCACGGGACTATTTTTTGGCATTCTGCCCGCATGGCGGGCGTCGAACCCGGATCTGCAGTCCGCGCTCAAAGCCGGACGTGGCACGACCGTTCAACCAAGTCGTAGCCGCCTGCTTAAAACGTTAGTTGCGGCCGAAATGGCGCTTTCAACCGTACTGGTGATCGGTGCGGGCTTGCTTGTCGCAAGCTTTGCGCGTCTCACGACGGTCGATCCGGGTTTCGAGCCGGAAAACGTTTTGACCATGCGGCTGAGTCTACCGGGTCGCAAATACATGCAAAATCCCGACGATCCGTGGCAGGGCTCCACGGCCTTCTTTCGTGAACTCACTTCACGGGTCAAACAATTACCCGGCGTAAACAGCGTTGCGTTGTCGTTTACGAACCCCCTCGAACCGCAACGCGCATTCAACACAAGATTCAATGTGCCAGGTGTCCTGGATGTCCCACGCGCCGAACAACCGTTTGCAAACCTCCGGACGGTCACACCACCGTTTTTCGAGACATTCCGAATTCCTCTCCGATCCGGAAGGTTGTTCACGGATCGTGACGTGAAGACCTCGCCCGGTGTGGCGGTCGTCAACGAGACGTTAGCACGCCAAATTTTTGAACGAGCCGATCCCATTGGGCATCGCATCGAGGGCCCCAACTTCTGGGGTCAAGCCGGTTATCCGCAGAACTGGGAAATCGTCGGCGTTGTGGGGGATGTCCGGTCGGCTGGTTTGTCCCGACCCCCTCGACCGGCCATGTACTTCCCGTTCGATCAGACGCCCATGGGGAATATGCGACTCATTGTTCGAACAGATGGGAACCCAATACAACTGGCGCCGGCGGTTCGCGAGCAGGTATGGGGTCTCGACCCGGACTTGCCCGTCGATAACCTGTATACGATGGAGCGCATACTGGCTGACAACGTCGCCATACCTCGGTTGGCCATGATCACGGTCGGCGCTTTCGCTCTCTTGGCGCTGGCCCTCGCGGCGCTGGGTGTATACGGCGTTATGTCCTATGCGGTCGGTCAGCGCACCAGCGAGTTCGGTATCCGGCAAGCGTTAGGCGCAGACAAAGGAAAGATCGTTGCCATGGTTCTCCGACAGGGTATGACCGTCGTCGGGATTGGCGTCGCACTCGGCCTTCTCGCAGCTTTGGGAGTCGGTCGAGCGATGGCGTCCTACTTGTACGGTGTCACCGTCACAGATCCGTTGACGTTCGCGATCGTCACGACGACACTGATAGTGGTAGCGGGGTACGCCTGCTACATACCGGCAAAACGCGCAA
>JAZDDC010000683.1:0-11992 GCA_036679565.1 Gemmatimonadota bacterium | reverse complement strand
TCGGGGTGGGGTGAGTGGCCCCGTCCTCCTACCCGTTGGCATCCTGGCCGCCAAACGGGCAAAAGAAGAAACTGGGCTGCCGGTAATTGGTGTTGGAGGGATCCGAACCGTTTCTGACGTGTTTCAGTATCTGTCAGCGGGTGCGGATCTGGTGGCGCTCGGAACGGCAGCACTTGCCGATCCGCGATGCCCTGAACGACTGGTTGATGGGTGGAACCAACGGAAGGTCGGCTGACACAAGAGATGTTCTGTAACGAATGGCGTGGCAAAATGGGAAATCATGACGATTGTAGTGGTCCAGGCTGAGGTAACGATATGACGAGCAGAGTCGGCCACCCACTGTTGTTGGCGACGGTGCTGACGGTGGGTGGGTTTTTTCCCGTTGTGGCGCAAACGGTTGAGAGCTTTGACCGGGCTGTGGAGGTCGCCCGCCTGGCTTGGCTTCGACACGATTTCGAGACACTTCTCAGCCTCTCGGACACCATTCGGCTGCATCTCCCGGACGGTAGCCGGAGTTTGGCCATCAGGCCCCACCACGCCAAACAAGTGTTGAAAGAATATCTCAAAGACGCCCGGGAGTTGGAAATGGCGCTTCAGAGTGTGAGATCAGTGGCGGACGATCACCGATATGCCGAATTGAGGAGGCGGTTCGTGATCCCCGGGACCGTGGACGAGCGTGAACAAACGGTGTTTTTCGGCCTGAGACATGGGCATGATGGCTGGGCGATCCGTGAAGTGCGAATTTCGCCGTAAGGCTCACTTGCGTCGTAGTTTGGGGTCCTCTACATTACGAGGCTGTCCAATAATCCTGAGGGTACCCACGTGAAAGTGCGTTCGAGCGTCAAGCCGATTTGCGAGCATTGTAAGGTGATCCGGCGTCGTGGCGTGACCAGGGTGATTTGTAAGCGCAATCCTAAGCACAAGCAGAGGCAGGGTTAATGGCGCGTATTGCCGGAGTTGATCTGCCACGGGATAAACGTGTCGAGACGGCGCTGACCTATATTTTTGGTATCGGCCAGACCACCTCACACAAGATATTGGACAAGACCGCGGTCAACGCGGATACTCGAGTTCGCGACTTATCGGACGCCGAGGTTGCTCGCCTTCGGCAGGCAATTGATCGTGATGTCAAAGTAGAGGGCGCGCTGCGGACGGAAGTCGCAATGAACATCAAGCGCCTCATGGACATTGGAAGTTATCGGGGGCTCCGTCATCGGCGTGGTTTGCCTGTCCGTGGCCAACGAACACATACCAACGCTCGCACCAAGAAGGGGCCGCGTCGGGCAATAGCTGGTAAGAAAAAGGTGACCAAGTAAGGATGGCTCAAGGAAAAGCCGGTCGAAAGACCAAAAAGGTGGTTGAGGCGGAGGGGGTGGCGTTCATCACGGCCACGTTTAACAACACACTCATTACAATCGCGGACGTGAAGGGGAACACCGTTGCTTGGGGTTCCGCCGGCAAGTCCGGATTCAAGGGCTCCAAAAAGTCCACGTCGTTCGCGGCCACCGTCGCCGCCGAACAGTGTGGACGAGAGGCCGTAAACCTGGGTGTAAAAAAAATACACGTGCGGGTGCAGGGTCCGGGGTCGGGTCGAGAGTCATCCGTGCAAGCGCTCGCATCAGCGGGTTTGCGTATTCTGTCGATCCGGGATGTGACACCGATTCCTCATAACGGGTGCCGGCCACCAAAAAAGAGACGGGTGTAGTCAATGGCGCGTTACACTGGACCGGCGTGCAGGCTTTGTAGACGGGAGGGCGAGAAACTCTTCCTCAAGGGTTCTCGCTGCCTTACCGAGAAGTGCGCATTCGAGCGGCGAGACTATCCCCCCGGCCAGCATGGCGATCCGACGGCCCGTCGTCGGCGACGGAAAGTATCAGAATACGCAAAACAGTTACGGGAAAAACAAAAGGTCCGCAGAATTTACGGCACGTCTGAAAGCCAGTTCCGCCGGACGTTTGAAAGAGTTCGACATTTGCCGGGCGTGACGGGTGAGAATTTATTGACCGCCCTCGAAATGAGACTCGACAATATCGTGTACCGCATGGGGTTTGCGCCAAGCCGGCGGGCAGCACGGCAACTCGTGCGGCATCGTCATGTGCAAGTGAATGGCAAGACGGTTGATGTCCCGTCCTTCAGGGTCAAAGCCAACAATGAGGTTGGCATGTCGGAAAAAAGCCGAAGTCTCGATGTAGTGCAGGCGTCGCTCGAGGCATTGTCCCGTGCGGCCCCGGTATCGTGGATCAGCGTCGATACCAAGAAGGCCATGGGTAGAGTTACCGAAGTGCCCACTCGTGATGCCATCCCGGTCACCGCTCAAGAACAACTCATTGTCGAGCTTTACTCCAAGTAAGCGAATCCATGAAAATTGACTTAACAGGTCTCGTTCGGCCCGCCGTGGTTGACATGGCGAAGAATGAGCACAACCCTCTCGCAGCAGAATTCCGGTTACAACCGCTGGAACGGGGGTTCGGCTACACCCTCGGAAACGCCATGCGCCGGATGTTGTTGTCGTCCCTACAGGGTTCGGCCGTGTGGGCGTTTCGATTGGAAGGTGTGGTTCACGAACATCAGACGATCCCCGGGGTCGTCGAGGACGTGCATCAGATCATCCAACGGCTGAAAACACTCACGCTTGTTCTGGCGGAAGATACCGAAGATGCGGTGTTGCACCTGAACGTCGATAAAGCTGGTGCCATTCGCGCCGGAGACCTTCAGCCTCACGGCTCCGTCGCCGGTGCGCCGTGCCAATTTTACAGTCGCCGAGACGCGGGTAGGCCAAAGGACTGACTACGACCGTTTGACGTTGTCCGTGGAGACAAACGGCACCATTGCACCGGAAGATGCCGTATCCTACGCAGCGGCACTATTGCATGAACATGTGCGGCACTTCTTCCACTTTGGCGGTACCCCGGAAATTGCCGGCGAGGCCGGTGGTGGCGGTGATCCGGCCGGTGCCGCGCTCCGTGAAAAACTTGCCCAGCCAATCGACGCCTTTGGCTTGTCGGTTCGGTCGGTAAACTCGTTGAAAAACTCCAGCATTCACACGCTGGGCGATCTGGTTCGCCATACCCGCGATGACATGCTCAAAGTGAAAAATGTGGGTGAAAAAGCGCTCGGCGAAATCGACGACCTTCTTGAGAAACAGGGATTGAGCTTTGGTATGGCGCTTGAGCCGGACGCCAACCTCGTAGAGGCGGGTGGCATGCTGTCGGGTGGCGGTGTATGAGGCATCGCGTCCGCGGCCGTCAGCTAAGTCGCACGTCAGAGCATAGACGGGCGTTGCTGTCCAATCTCGCCACGTCGCTTTTTAAGCACGACGGCATCGTGACGACACAGGCAAAGGCCAAGGAGTTGCGTCCCTTTGCCGAGAAAATGATCACGTTTGCGCGGCGGGGAGATCTGCATGCACGACGACAAGTCGAGCGGAGAATTCGAGATCGCGAGGTCGCCGATCGATTATTCCATGAAATCGGACCCAAATTCGCGGCTCGGCCCGGTGGTTATACAAGGATCATAAAAATCGGTCACCGGTCTGGCGACGGTGCTGAAATGGCCCGCATTGAGTTGGTGGCGGAGTGACCGAACGGTGGACTCGCACTGTTACCACCATAAAGGGGACCCGTTTGGTCCCCTTTATGTTAACTGGCAGTTACAACGGCGGGCGTGCGTGGCGCTTTGACGACGCGACCAGACTTGATGCATTGGGTACACGCCTTAATCCGGCGCGGAGCGCCGTTCACCAAGACCCGTGCAGATTGCAGGTTGGGGTGCCAACGACGTTTCGTCTTGTTGTTGGCCTTACTGACATTATTGCCCGTCACCGGGCCTTTTCCACATATATCGCAAACGCGTGCCATTGCTCAGTTTACCATCGTTCAATTGCGGTGAAAACGAGTGTGCAAGGTAGCGATGGTCGCAGTCATCATCAAGGTCGTGAGGGGGTAGCGCGTTGGCAACTGCATTGATAACAGGCATTACCGGACAGGATGGTTCTTACCTCGCCGAACTGTTGTTGTCTAAAGGGTACGATGTCGTGGGGTTGGTACGTCGGACGTCCCACGATTCGTACGAGCGGATCGAGCATCTCATCGATTCAGTGAAAATCGTTCCAGCCGACCTTCTCGACCAGCACTCCCTCACCATGGTCGTTGGGGACCACAAACCCGATGAGATCTACAATCTGGCCGCTCAGAGTTTTGTTCCCACGAGTTGGCAACAACCCGTTCTCACCGGTGAGTTCACCGCGTTAGGGGTGACGCGATTGTTGGAAGCCGTTCGTTTGGCGCACCCTTCTGCCAGGGTTTATCAGGCGAGCTCTTCGGAGATGTTCGGAAAGGTGGGTCATTGGATTACCATCAATTATCGCGAGTCGTACAACATGTACGCGACGAGTGGCATTCTGTTTAATCACGAATCCCCCAGACGCGGTCTGGAATTTGTCACTCGCAAGGTTACGCACAAGGTCGCACAGATCAAATTGGGTTTCGCTGACGAACTGTTGCTTGGAAACTTGGACGCAGAACGCGACTGGGGATTTGCTGGCGACTATGTGGACGCGATGTGGCGGATGCTCCAGCAAGACGAGCCTGAAGACTTTGTCGTTGGGACGGGAGTGAAGCATTCGGTGAGAGAATTGGTGCAAATCGCGTTCGGACACGCGGATCTGGACTGGGAGAAATACACCAAGATCGACCAGAGCCTCGTGAGGCCTGCAGAGGTTGAACACCTCCTTGCCGACCCATCTCGTGCGGCCGAGCGTCTCGATTGGACTCCGACCGTTAGCTTTTCGCAATTGGTTCGCATGATGGTTGATGCAGATATCGAACGACTTGGACGGCAATCATGAAGATTCTGGTAACGGGCGCTGAAGGATTCGTAGGCTCGTGGCTGGTCCCACAATTCGCAGCGGCCGGTCATCGGGTGTTCGCAGCCGTGTTTTCCGGGACCGATACCGCTACCCATGAGAAGGTAACGAAACATCTGGCTGACGCCGCCGAGATCGTCGATTTCGACATTCGAAGTTCGGAATCGGTAAATCGCGTAGCCACGTTGCCGGTTGACGCGATTGTTCACCTCGCGGCTTTGTCGTCAGGTGCCGAGGCCCGCCAGGATCCGGCCAAGGCGTGGGAGGTCAATGCCGCGGGGACAGCGCGCCTAACGGAGGCGGTTGCGAACGTGGACACTAAACGGTTGTTTTTACTTGTTTCAACTGGCGAAGTCTACGGTCGTGTCGAAGACGGTGTAAAATCCGTTGAGAGTCTCCCCCCTCTGCCGATCTCTCCTTACGCAGCGTCCAAACTCGGCGCGGAAATCGCAGTCCAGGAGGTCGGTCGTCGGCACGGGCTCCGGTTTATCATCGCTCGACCTTTTGCGCACACCGGTGCGCGTCAAGATCAAAGATTCGTTGTGCCAGCTTTTGCAAGACGAATAATGGACGGCAAAGCGATGAAGGCAGTCGCCATACCCGTCGGAAATCTCGAAAACGTCCGAGACTTTATGCATGTGAGTGACGTCGTCGCGGCATACCTGGCGCTGTTGGAACGGGGTGAGTCTGGCGAGACCTACAACATCGCTTCCGGTGAGGGCACGAGTCTGCGCGACATCTTTTTCATGGTCGCTGACGCAGTCGGTTCGCGCATCATCCCAGAGGTTGACGCCGCGTATATGCGGACGTCGGACATTCCGTCTCTCGTAGGGGATGCGACGAAATTGAGAACGCAAACCGGATGGCAACCCAATGTGTCCCTCAAGGAAACTATCGAAGAGGTTGTGAATGCCTGCTCGTAGTGACCTAAAGAGCATCCTGTTGATTGGGTCCGGTCCCATCGTCATCGGTCAGGCCGCGGAGTTCGATTACTCGGGCACACAGGCCATCCGTGCCTTGAAGGAAGAGGGCTATCGCGTCATCCTCGTCAATTCGAATCCCGCCACTATCATGACGGATCCCGAGTTGGCGGACGCCACCTACGTTGAACCGGTCACGGCCGAATGGGTTGCAAAGGTTGTCGAGAAAGAGAGACCGGATGCCATCTTGCCAACGATGGGTGGGCAGACCGCGCTGAACGTTGCGATGGATCTGTCCAAAGACGGGACCCTACGCAAATATAACGTCGAGTTGATCGGTGCCAATGAACGCGCGATTTTAATGGCGGAAGATCGCCAGGAGTTTGCGCAAGCCATGGAGCGCATCGGTTTGGCCGTACCAGCAGGGAAGGTGGTCAACACCCGCAAGGAAGGGTTTGCCGTTGTGGAGACTACCGGCTACCCGGCCATTGTTAGGCCTTCCTTTACCCTCGGTGGTACCGGTGGTGGGGTCGCTTACAATGCTGAAGAGTTTGGGCGTGTGGTCGAAACGGCGTTGGATCTGTCGCCCACCACATCTGCACTTGTCGAACGGTCGGTCATTGGTTGGAAAGAGTTTGAGCTGGAAGTCATGCGTGACAGTCACGACAATGTGGTGATTGTCTGCTCAATCGAAAATCTTGATCCAATGGGTGTGCACACGGGGGATTCGATCACCGTCGCGCCTGCCATGACGTTATCCGATCGAGAATATCAAGAAATGCGGGATGCGGCCATCGCGATCATCCGGGAGATCGGTGTCGCCGCCGGTGGCTGTAACATCCAATTCGCGGTGAGCCCAACAACGGGCGAACTGCTGGTCATTGAGATGAATCCCCGGGTTTCGCGGTCGTCGGCGCTGGCGTCCAAGGCTACCGGATTTCCCATTGCGCGTATTGGAGCAAAACTGGCGGTCGGGTATTCGTTGGACGAGTTGCCCAACGACATCACCAAAAAGACACCCGCGTCCTTTGAACCGGTGTTGGACTATGTGGTCGTCAAGTTCCCACGCTTCGCGTTTGAGAAGTTCCCCCATGCGTCCCGTGAACTGACCACGCAGATGAAGTCCGTGGGTGAGTCCATGGCGATAGGTCGAACCTTCAAGGAAGCGTTCCAAAAGGGCATCCGGGCGCTCGAAATTGACCGCCCCGGCTGGACGGACGCGGAAGCGCTAGCTGACGACGATCTTCGCTCTGCATTGGGAACGCCAACGCCTGAACGGATTTTCCAGATCAAATGTGCAATGCGTTTGGGTTTCGACATCGATACACTCTATCAGATCACGAACATCGACCCGTGGTTTCTTGCGCAACTTGAAGAACTGTTGGTAGCGGAAGGAGCGTTTCGCGATGCGGGGCAGGTAACGGCCGCCAGTGTCCGTCGCATGAAACGCATGGGGTTTTCCGACGCGCAATTGGGCCCGTTGGTGGGTATGTCCGAAGAAGATTTCCGGCAAGAGCGTTGGGCCTTGGGTGTGACACCGAGCTTCAAGGTGGTCGATACGTGCGCCGGGGAATTTCCGTCGGAGACGCCATACCTCTATTCAACATACGATGACGAAAACGAGTCCGTGCCGTTCGGCGATGCAAGCGTCGTTATTCTGGGTAGTGGGCCCAACCGAATTGGCCAAGGGGTAGAGTTTGACTATTGCTGTGTCCGCGCCGCGCTAGCCGTCCGAGAGGCCGGTACCCGGACGATCATGATTAACTGTAACCCGGAAACGGTATCGACGGATTTTGATATCTCCGACAAATTGTACTTCGAGCCGGTCACACTCGAAGATGTTCTGGAGGTCGTGCGTTTTGAACGGCCCCGCGGCATCATCGTACAGTTCGGCGGTCAGACACCCCTGAAGCTCGCACACGGATTGGAGGCCAATGGATTCCAAATCCTTGGTACGAGTTCTGAGGCAATCGACATCGCCGAGGATCGTCGCCGGTTTGAGGTGCTCGCCCAATCGCTCGGCGTGACACAACCACCCAATGGCACGGCGGAAAGTATCGACGAAGCCGTCGCTGTTGCGGTGAAGGTTGGTTACCCCGTTCTGGTGCGGCCGTCCTACGTCCTGGGCGGTCGAGCGATGGAAATCGTTTACGACGAATCTTCACTTCGCAAGTACTTCCGGGAGGCCGTCCGCGCATCCCCCGGCCGGCCGGTGTTGATCGATCGGTTCTTGGAGGACGCATTTGAGGCGGATGTCGATGCGTTGTGCGACGGAGAACGATGTGTGATTGGTGGGGTGATGCAGCACATCGAAAACGCCGGTGTGCACTCTGGTGACTCTGCGTGTGTGTTGCCTCCCTACCTGATCGATGACGCGGCTGTCCAAGTGATGTGCGAACAGACCAAAGCGTTTGCCACAACTTTGGGTGTGGTTGGGCTGATCAACGTGCAATTCGCCGTCAAGGACGGTACGGTCTACGTCATTGAAGTCAATCCGCGGGCGTCACGCACGGTCCCGTTTGTGAGTAAAGCCACCGGTGTGCCGCTTGTGAAAATGGCGGCCGGTCTGATGGTGGGTAACACGTTGGAGGGTGTCCCGGACGAATCCGCGGATTCGTTACCCTATGTGTCGGTCAAGGAGGCTGTATTTCCGTTTAACAAGTTTTCCGTGGTCGATTCCGTGTTGGGCCCCGAGATGCGATCGACAGGCGAAGTGATGGGGATTGCGGATAGCTTTGGGATGGCGTTTGGTCGAGCGCAGGCTGCGGCAGATGCGGCCCTACCGTTAGAAGGAACCGTACTCGTTACTGTGAACGACGCGGATAAGCCGACGATTGCGCCAGTAATCCGTCGGTTCCACGAGTTAGGGTTCCGTGTGGTTGCAACGCTTGGTACTGCACGGTATCTGCGAAAGCTCGGGATTCCTGCCGAGTACGTGAAAAAAATACACGAAGGTCGGCCGAACTGTCGCGACCTCATGTTATCCGGGGCGGTGCAGCTATTGATCAATACACCACTCGGGAAACTTACACAGCAAGACGACTATGAATTGCGACGGACCGCATTGCGGCGTCGTCTCCCATACACCACCACGATCTCGGCGGCCAATGCCGCGTGTGACGCAATCCTGGCTGGCCGCAGCCGTCCGGGGGCGGTGAAAAGCCTTCAAGAGTGGCACGCCTCGCAGGGTGCAGGGCGCGCGGAGCTACACGAGTACGAAGGTCTGGCCACGGGTTCGTGAGCCTATCGAGGGGACCGTAGTCGTGGACCCCAAGACGCGGCGCGCGTTCGACGGCCTGTCTTGTGACATCAGGTTCGATGAGTCGCTTGCCAGGTATGGCACGTATCGAATCGGTGGAGTGGCCGCGGCCGTGGCCAGACCTGACTCCGTTGACGACGTGGTTGCTGTTACCAAGCGGGCGAATGAACTGAATGTCCCGGTGTTGGCCATTGGATTAGGATCCAACGTCCTATTTGACGATCAGGGGTATCGTGGTCTCGTCATTCGGATCGCAACGAAAATGTCGGCGGTCTCGCGGGATGGGCCGGATGAGACCATGTGGACCGTTGGAGCTGGGTTGCCAATCCCGAGATTGGCTCGGGAGACCGCTAAGCGTGGTTTCGGCGGGGTACATCGGTTGATTGGCGTACCCGGTGCGGTTGGTGGCGGTGTGTTTATGAACGCTGGTGCCCACGGCCAAGACTTTGCCGGCGTGGTGCGATTTCTTTCACTGGTGACGGTTGGTGGGGCAGTGGAACGACACGAGGCCCACACCATTGCCTGGCAATATCGATCCAGTGGTCTTGCGGGCTTGGTGGTCGAAGCCGAGATCGGACTAACACCCGCCGACCCGATGCTGGTGCGGCGGGAACTCGCAGAGTGTCTTACACGACGGCGTGCCGGCACTCCATTCGACCAACCATGTTGTGGTTCGGTCTTCAGAAACCCAACGGCCAAATCCACCTCCCACCTTCCTGAGGGCGGGTCGTGGACCGCGGGTCGTTTGATCGAAGCGGCAAAGTTAAAGGGATACAGGATCGGTGGTGCGGAGGTTTCGTCAGTACACGCAAACTACGTGGTCAACATCGGTGCAGCCACGTCGAAGGATGTGCAACGCGTCATCATGCACGTCCAGCGCGTCGTGGATGACCAGTTTGGCGTCCGCCTCGTGCGTGAGGTGAAATTCGTAAGTGCTGTGGGACACGTTGAACGTCCGGAGGCCGAGTGAGCGATTATTACGTGCATGGTAGCTCGTATGTAGACGATGGTGCTGTGGTGGGTAGAGGAACCAAAATCTGGCATTTTAGCCATGTCATGCCGGGCGCCCACATCGGCGAGGACTGCAATCTCGGACAGAACGTTGTTGTCATGCCTAACGTGAGAATCGGAAACAACGTGAAGGTGCAGAACAACGTCTCGTTATATGAAGGTGTGACCCTGGAGGACGACGTATTCTGTGGCCCCTCGTGCGTGTTTACGAATGTCCTGAATCCGCGCAGTCATGTAAGTCGAAAGGCCGAGTATGCGAACACGCTGGTGATGCGTGGTGCGAGCATCGGCGCCAATGCCACCGTGGTGTGCGGTGTGACTCTTGGGTCATATTCGTTCGTCGGAGCCGGTGCGGTCGTCACCGAGGATGTGCCGGCGCACGCGCTCATGCTGGGCGTCCCTGCGCGTCGCAAAGGGTGGGCGTGCCGATGTGGAGAGATTCTTCCGTCCGTCATTGGTGACGCGGTTTGTGGCAGGTGCGGAGCAGCATACCGGATCGACACCGATGCCATCACTCCGCTTGACCGGCCTTCTGAAGCTAGCTAACCTTTTGTCCCCCTTGAGTTTGGCTACTTCATGACCATCCCTTTTCTCGATCTCAAACTGCAATACGCAACATACCGCGATGACGTCCAAGCCCGTCTCGCTAAGGTGATCGAGGGGCAGCGGTTCATCATGGGCCCGGAGGTGGCCGAGCTAGAAGACGCCATTGCTCGATACGTCGATGTTGAACACGCAATTGGATGCGCCAGCGGCACCGATGCGCTTGTCCTCTCGCTTAAGGCGCTTAACCTCAACCCGGCGACGAGGTCATAACGACTGCCATGACGTTCTTTGCGTCCGCCGGTGCGGTGGTCAACTCGGGTGGGACACCGCGTTTTGTCGATGTTGACCCGGCGACGTTGAATCTCGATCCTGAGGCGGCGGAGTCCGCCGTCACCTCCCGCGCACGTGTTGTGATGCCGGTTCATCTCTATGGGCAGATGGCGCTCATGGAGCCCCTGATGGAATTGGCCGATCGGAGGAACCTTGCCGTTGTTGAGGACGCGGCACAGGCCATTGGGGCTCGTCAGCAGATTGGTGGCGAGTGGCGTGGAGCCGGGTCGATTGGTGTACTGGGTACGTTTTCGTTTTTCCCCAGCAAGAACCTCGGCGCCTGGGGAGACGGTGGAATGGTGACGACCCGTGACAAGCAGCTTGCCGAGCGGATCAAACTTTTGCGAGTGCATGGCGGTGCCAAACGGTATCATCACGACGAGGTTGGTACGAACAGTCGGCTCGACACGCTGCAGGCTGCCGTGCTCCTGGCAAAACTCCAACATCTGCGCGAGTGGACGGCTCGTCGCCGAGAGCATGCGGCGGCGTACAACGAGGCGTTTAGGGATTTGGACGAAATTGCTCCCCTGCGCGTAGAGAGCGGTAACGAGCATATTTATCACCAGTACACCGTGCGGGCGGAGCAAAGAGATCTCCTGGTGGCCCATCTAAAGGAGGGCGGTGTTGGATGCGCGGTATATTATCCCGTCCCCCTGCATCTTCAACCGTGTTTTGCCCACCTGGGTTACAAAAAAGGGATGTTGCCGGTGACCGAAAAGGCCACCCTGGAGGTGTTGTCTCTCCCGGTTTTTCCTGAACTGACCCATGGGCAGCGAGACCGGGTGATTGATCGCGTGAGGGGGTTTTATTCGTGAGTGCTGTACCGCTTGCAGTGATTGGTGCGGGCAACTGGGGCCGCAACCACATTCGTACCATAGCCGCTTTACCCGGGGTGGAGTTGGCCGTCATATGCGATACCGACCCGGTTAGGTTGGACGGGTTTCGGCGGCAGTACCCCGGCGCCCGCACTACCGCCAGTTATGAAGAGGCCATGGAAAATGTGGCTGGCGTTGTCGTGGCCACCTCGGCGGGTTCGCATGCCGAACTCGCGCGCGCGGCGAT
>JAZDDC010000682.1:0-8015 GCA_036679565.1 Gemmatimonadota bacterium | reverse complement strand
CGCGGTGTGGATGATGACACATCGCAAACAGAATCCCCTGTACGAGCATTATGATGAAATCCTCGAGATCCTGCGCGCTTACGACGTAACGATTTCGCTGGGCGACTCGTTGCGGCCGGGGTCAATCGCGGACGCGAGCGACAAAGCGCAATTCGCCGAACTCGAGACCCTGGGTGAACTGACAAAACGTGCCTGGGAGCAAGATGTACAGGTAATGGTCGAAGGCCCGGGCCATATACCGATGCAGCAAATCGAGATGAACGTGCGCAAGCAAAAAGAACTATGTCACGAGGCGCCGTTCTACACACTCGGACCGCTCGTAACCGATATCGCGCCCGGATACGATCATATATCGAGCGCTATCGGCGCGGCGATGATCGGTTGGTACGGCGCCGACATGTTGTGCTACGTCACGCCCAAAGAACACCTGGGATTGCCCAACGAAGAAGACGTCCGCGCCGGTGTGATTGCGTACAAAATCGCGGCCCACGCGGCGGACATTGCGCGAGGCCATCCCACGGCACACCAACGAGACGATGCGCTTTCTAAGGCTCGCTACGAGTTCGACTGGAACGAGCAATTTCGCCTGTCGCTCGATCCCGAGCGGGCACGCCAATACCACGACGAGACACTGCCTGCGGAGTACTTCAAGAGCGCGGAGTTCTGTGCGATGTGCGGGCCCAAGTTCTGTTCGATGCACCACTCCAGAACGCTAGACGAGATGTTGGCGGAGTTTGCAAAGGAGCAAGCGGCCGAGACCACACCTGCGGGTTCGGCCTAAGAGGCGCTTTTCTAGTGATCCACGTCACATTTTGTTGGGACAGCAATAAGACACTAAACGATCAATTAAACAACATTTACTAGGTTTTGAGCAGTTTCAAGCTGATCGACTAACCGGGCTCCCACTAGACGGGGGTCGGTGCGATGTTTCGCCCTTATGGCGTCCGATCAACTCAAAACCGCCGCGGTCCAAGCCGCCGTCATCGACTCGCACAAGGAGTTTGTTGCGCTTGCGCGACGGTTGAAGACGTCAAAACGGATAGCACTGGATACCGAGGCCGCTTCTTACCACAAATACTTCGATCGCATCTATCTGATACAGATCAGCACTGAATCAGAAACCGCAGTCGTGGATCCCCTCACAATCGAAGACCCGTCGGCCCTCGGCGACCTCCTCGCAAACCCCAAAATCGAGCTCGTTTTTCACGACGCCGACTACGACCTCCGTGTTCTCCAAAGGGATTACGATTTCGAGGGACGCAATCTGTTCGACACCAGAATCGCTGCACAGCTACTAGGCGAACCCGGTGTTGGCCTCGGGTCGCTGCTGGGAAAATATTTTGACATCCATCTCGACAAGCGGATGCAGCGGGCCGATTGGTCGCGTCGTCCGCTTACCGCCGAGATGATCGAGTACGCTGCCGGGGACACACACCATCTCCTCGGTCTACGAGACAAGCTCGAAATGCAGCTGCAAGAGGCCGGGAGACTGCACTGGGCCCAAGAGGAATTTGGACGCCTGGAAGGTTTGAAGTGGACTCAACCCAATCAAGATGGGAACGGGTTTTTGCGAATCAAGGGGGCAAAGGCCCTTCGACCCCAAGCGATGGCTATTCTCAGAGAACTTCACGAATGGAGGGAGAAAAAAGCCGCTCAGCTTGATCGTGCGCCATTTCGAGTCCTTGGAAACGATGCGCTTCTCATTCTGGCCCGCGCCGCACCCACCCAGCCTTCATCGCTCGGCCGCCTAAAGGGAGTTCCGGTTTCGGTGGCACGCCGTCATGGGGATGAGCTAATTGCAGCGATTACCGCAGGTCTCGCCGTGCCACCGGATCGATGTCCGCGCGCCGAGCGACCTCAGCGACCGAAACCCAATCCGGAGGCCGATGCGCGGTTCGATACGCTCAAGAAAGTCAGGAACCGAATGGCTCGGACACTGGAGTTGGAGCCGGGCGTTTTATGCCCCAACGGGACTCTGCAGGCAATTGCCCGGGCGGCGCCAACCGACTCCGCTCAGCTTTTGGATATAGAAGACCTGCGGCGTTGGCAAATCGAAGCCATGGGCGAGAAAGTAATCATGGCCGCCGTGTCCAACGGGAATTCGTCCTAACCGGCCAGCCGGGCTGCACTAATGGCCGAGGAAGGCCCTCACCCTCGGGTCGATTCGCTCGGCTGTCCAGAACGGCTCCCAGACCAACTCGACCTCTACATCGTCCACACCATCCAACATCTTCACCACCTGTTCGGCCTCAGACATTATCTCCGGACCCACCGGACAACCGGGTGAGGTCAACGTCATCTTTATGTGCACGTGACCGTCTTTGACTTCGACCTCATAAACCAGACCGAGGTCCATGATATTCAGGCCAAGCTCCGGGTCTTGTACTTGTCGCAGTGTTTTTCGAACCGCTTCTTCATTTACTTCGGGCATATGTCCATCCCTACGGTGAAACAAGGCTTCTGATTGAAGTTAGCCATAAAGCCGCCGTCTAACCACTGACCGTTAACACGCCGACTGTCCCTTAGAGAGGGCCACCATACGGCATGAATGAGCACGCAGCCTAACAGCCGCGTCAGCAAGTTTTCCTCGTATACCCTTCAAGGCTGTTATCGAGCGCGGATGCCTCGGCGCCATTACGCGATTCGTCAAGAACACGACAAACACATCGTTGGCCGGATCGATCCACACGGACGTACCGGTGTAACCGGTATGACCGAACGCACGCGAAGAGAACAAGTCGCCGGCATTGTCGGAGGAGGTGGTATCGTTGACTTCCCACCCTAACGCGCGATGCGCGATGTTTCTCGTCGTAAACTCTTCAATCAAATGTGGCGCGACAAACGGATGTGCATTTTCGAGCACACCCTTAGCCAAGTATGTGCGCGCGAGACGGGCAACGTCGTGTCCAACACTGTAGACACCCGCGTGGCCCGACACGCCACCCAATCGTTCCGCATTTTGATCGTGTACTACTCCCGCGATCGGATGACCGCGCCATAAATTGATTGGTGCGGCCCGATGTTTGTCACGATCGAGAACCCCGAATCTGGTTTGTCTCATGCCCAACGGATTAAACACGGCCGAATCGGCGAAGACGTCCAGATTGGAATTCGTCACGGATTCTACTACCCAGCCCAACAACATTGCGTTGAGATCGGAGTACACGACACGTACACCCGGATCCCAGCGCAATGGTTCCGTCAAGACTCGCGCTCGCGCCTGTTCGGCATTTTCCGTCATGGTGTTGAGTGGCAGAAATGCCCGAAGCCCGGATCGATGTTCCAACAGATGACGCACTGTAACGTGGGCTTTACTCTCGCCAGAAAAACCAGGAAGGTACTTCGCCACCGGCTCTCCTAACGTCAACAAGCCCCGATCCACCAGAACCATCGCGGCGGTTGTCGTGGCCACAACTTTCGTCAACGATGCTAAATCGTAAAGGGTGGAGTCTGGCGACGGTGTAGGTCCGTCGGTCCAGGTCATGGCGCCGAAGCCGGCGGCGAAGAGCAGCGTATCACGGGTGCCAATTACGACGACGGCGCCAGGATACACACCTCCAACAATGCCGGCCTCTACGATGGAATCGATCTGAGACACAGGGTGGGCCTGCATCGTGCCGAAACCCATCAATGCAAATAGAATGTTCACTCTTTGACTGTCTTCGTGGTGGCACACCGCTTGGACACGCGGTGGCAAGTGTTACCTACCGAGATGTCCTGGCGGAAGATTGTACAGAAGCATAGCTGTTTGACGGTCCCTCCGCGTCAGATCGTGGACCCCCGTCGTTGGATACATCACATCCCTCGGCTCGTCAGAATGCCCCAGACCCAGGAGGTGTCCAATCTCGTGCAGTGCGACGGTGAATATTGCATCTGTGCTGAACGGCACTCCGTTTTGTGTGTGGGTGGCCAGCGTCAACGTGCCGCGTCGTAAGAGACCATCCGACTGCCACAACACCTCAGCCTGACCCGCGCGTTCCATGGCAAACGCCTCAATCCAACGAACTGTTACATCGGATCGATCGGGATCTCGGGAGTACACGAAGTCAATCGGTATTTCGGGAACCCGCTCCCAACGACGAAAAGCGTCTTGTACGGCCCGGACCTTCTGCTGCGACACACCACTGACGTCGGACGGCTCGATATGAACCCGCAAAGGGTCCTTCTGACGCTCCGACCAACGCCGTACCATCGAATCAGACTCTTCAATCATCGCGGGCAGGTAGGTATCACTCTCGGCGATGCGTCGTATCAACTGCTGTCGCACCGCGTCTTGGTGAACACGCGCCGCCTGAGACACCCCTGAAAACGTTGAATCTTCAGTCACGGCAACGTCGCTTTCATCGCTCGCGTCGGACTGGTTGCGGAAGCCGAGCTGGAATCCCAGGACACCAGCTACAAGGATCAAGACGAGTACGAGGAGTCGATGCATACGCTTTCGTTTATATCAGAAGCCAAAGCCGCATCCGGTTGCGACACCGGGTAGCCCTTAAGCCTCCGAGTACCTAAGATTTACCGCCTTGGGGACTGCCCCCCAAACCCCGCAACGCCACACGAATCGGCGTTTTTGCCTTTTTTGACCCCTCTGGAGGGTGCCGGTTGACTGCGTTGGCTCGGGCTCTTGTCCGCTTTCGCTATATCGTTGTTGCGCTTTGGGCCATCATTGCCGCCCTGGCCGTCCCCCGAGCATCCGGGGTCGATCAAATGTTGCAGGTCGAGGGTACTTCGTTACGCCCGACCGAATCCCGGCGCGTCCAGGAGGCGATTGAGACGGTCTTCGACCGGCCAATTGCCAAGTTCATCGCTGTTGCTATTTCCGGGCCGGTACCGGTCGAGGCACCGTTGTACGATCGCCTCATCCGCGAGTTAACCAACGCAGCCCTCCAAGAGCCCTACATCGACGAAGTCTTTTCCTTCATAAACGCCGAAGACCTCGGCCTTTTGAGCGATGACCGCCAAACGACGTTTTTAGTTGCAACGTACAAATTGGATTTTATAAACCAAGCTACAGCCCGGGTACCGGATTTCCGTGAGGCAATTCACCAAAGTGCGGGCAGAATCCCTGGCGCTGCGGATTTCGAGATTTACGTGACAGGAGGTCCGGCGCTGGACCACGATGTCCGGACCGCAAGCGCCGAAGACGCGAAATTGGCGGAGCGGCGGGCCCTGATTCCAAGTACCGTCATTCTGGTCGTCGCCTTTGGAGCACTTGTAGCAGCGTTGCTACCAATCATCATCGGAGTGCTCTCGATCAGTTGTGCGCTCGCCGCTGTGGGTATCGTCGCGCAAGTCTATCCCATGTCGGTCTTCGTCTTGATGATTGTGACGATGATTGGTCTTGGCGTCGGCATCGATTATTCGTTGCTGATTGTGACCCGTTTTAGGGAGGAAATGAACCATGGCCTCCCAAAACGGCAGGCAGCCGTACGGACCATAATGACGGCCGGCAAGGCGGTCCTGACGAGCGGTTTGACGGTGCTTGTTGGATTTGCCAGCCTGTTGGCAACTCCCATCATTGAGACGCGTTCAGTTGGCATCGGTGGATTACTTGTTGTCGCGGTCGCTGTACTTCTTTCCACCACTCTCCTGCCCGCCGTTCTTGCCATCTTGGGTAAGGCCATCGACTGGCCCAAATGGTTGGCGCGCCGGTTGGCGTGGTATCACGCTCCCGCTGCATGGGAACGGTGGGCCCGTTGGTTGGCACATCATCCTTGGCGCGCAATCATAATCGGCCTCACCATCGCAGCGGCTCTAACATGGCCGCTCGCTCACATAAAGATTGGGCTCCCCAACTCGGGGTGGTTTCCGAGCGGAACCGAATCCGCCGCCGGAGTGGAGCTACTGGAGGAGATCGGCGCTCGCGGCGCATTGCAGCCGATTCGCGTGCTCATGACGGCACCGGAGGGCGAACGTGTCGTCGGTTCGTCCCATATCCGGGGTCTCAGACGATTATCTGACACCATCCAATCGAACCCGCGTGTAAGTCGCGTACGCGGGCCGGTGGACATCCGGCCTGGAATGTCGCTCATCGGATACCTCGGTCTTTATGGGAACATGGATCGCGCGCGGGAGCGGTACCCTGACTTTTTCAATGGGTATGTATCGCCTGACGGGCGCATTGCCTTGATGGACATCGCGTTGGAGGACAGCGTCACATACAACAGCGCGATGATGGTAGTTCGAGACATTCGCGGCACGATTGCAGCGGGTGTTCGTGGACTCGATTCGGTTCAAATAGAGGTTGGGGGATTCGCCGCATCGAGCTTGGATCTACAAACCGACCTGCTTGCCGGTTTCCCGACAGTGATCGGATTCGTGCTCATCGTGACCGCGATCATGCTGCTCATCGCATTCCAATCGGTCTTGGTCCCGATCAAAGCGGTCGTGATGAACTGTCTTTCCGTTTCGGCGGCGTTTGGCTTGGTTGTTTTAGTATTTCAAGAAGGTGTCGGTGCGAGCATTTTCGGCGTGGCCGGTGCAACCGAGGCAGTGTACGTCGTGGTTCCAATCACCGTGTTTGCCGTTGTGTACGGCTTGAGCATGGATTACGAGGTGTTTTTACTCTCGCGCATGAAGGAGGCGTATCGGCGAACGCGAAAGAACGACGTTGCGACGATGGAGGGTATTAGCCTAACCGCGTCGGTGATAACCAGTGCTGCGGCCATCATGATTATCGTTTTCGGCATGTTTGCGTTTTCGAGAGTCTTTGCCGCGAAGCTGATGGGTTTCGGTTTGGCCGTGGCTGTCTTCTTAGACGCGACATTGATTCGGATGGTGCTGGTACCGGCGTTCATGCATATAGCGGGCGATTGGAACTGGTGGCCGGGTATACGCGGCGCCCCCGAAGCGTCACCGCCGAGGACCAGCCAACCGCAACCCAAGAGTGAGGTAGGTCCCTCGTAGATCCCAATGCCACGCATCGACTCGTTGTCCCGTGTCCGGGTCTTTGAGTGGTTTGTGTTGCAGCCAGTCGGGTTTCATGCCGAGCTTTGCGCCGGCCCGCAGCAATGACTTCTGGTCTGATGAAACAAGGTGAGCCATCGGTTCCCCTTGCCACACGTGACGATGGAACCAAAGTCCGCCGGACAACGCGCATCGCATTCCACTGCGGCGTTTCGCGAATTCACACCATGTGGGGGTCAGCTGCAGTCAATCCTACCTTGTGTGCTTGCCGGTCCCACCGGAGCCGCCGTCCCGACGAAGAGGGCACATTGAATACTCGTCGTTGAGTGATTGGCGAGTACGGCCCAGCCGGTAGCCGTGGCTTCGGCGACGGTGAGTGTCACGTCACCGGTAGTGGCGAACCCGGTCGAGGAAAGGTTAACCAACGACGAAGTATAGACGGCGTTGTCGTAGAAGTAAGATTCTTCGGAATGCGAAAAATGGCGGAGGTCCGACTTCATCGTGGCAACGAAAGCGTTTTCTCTCACGACTGACAAACGTGGTACCGCGAGTGCCGCCAAGAGCCCAACGATTACGACAGCTATCAACAGTTCGATAAGTGTGTAACCGTTTTGCGCCCCGCGGGTGCCCCGTTCAGACAACTTGATTTTTCTCATATTGCGCTCGTGCAGCAGTGAGCGCGCGTTGTTTTGTCCCCAGCCCGCATTAAACGCTAACTCTTTGCCTCAAGCCTATTTTTCCCGACCCCGACATCGACCACGAGCGGAACCCTCAGCTCCGCCGCCCCTTCCATCTCCTCCCGCACAATTTGGACCACCGCCTTGGAATCTTTGTGACTGGCTTCGAGCACGAGTTCATCATGCACTTGAAGGAGCATTCCGGCTTCTGGGGCCTCGGCTTTCAGTCGGTGGTGGAGTTTGATCATGGCAATCTTGATGAGGTCGGCCGCCGACCCTTGAATGGGGGAGTTCATGGCCGTGCGCTCGCCAAACGAGCGCACGTTGAAATTTCGATCTTTGAGTTCAGGGATGTAACGCCTCCGTCCAAAAAGCGTTTCGACGTACCCTTTTTCCCGCGCCTGCTCGATGGCCTTATCGAGATAACTGCGGACC
>JAZDDC010000681.1:0-5710 GCA_036679565.1 Gemmatimonadota bacterium | reverse complement strand
ACATCGACGAGTTTGTTGCCGCCGGCGGCCGCGTCGTGGTATGCCCTCTCACCGAAGCCAACCTTGGTGACGGCATTCCCCACCCCACTTTGTTCGTTGACTTAAAGCAATTGAGTTTGGGCACCGATTCCAATGCCCGCATCTCAATGATTGAGGAAATGCGGTGGCTGGAATACGGCCAGCGGTTGTCACGTGAAATGCGCGGCGCGTTGCGTGATGTATCCGGGGAAGCCGCGACCCAACTGTTTGAGATTGCAACGACCGGCGGAGCCGCAGCCCTGGGCATTGACGCGGGTGTGATCAGACCGGGAGCTTACGCGGACCTTGTAGCGATTGACACGACACACCCAACGTTAGCCCACGTCGATGAAGGCACGTTGTTGCCGGCCTTTGTCTTTGGTTCAGGGAACGAAGTTATCAGCGACGTTTGTGTTGGCGGTCAATGGTTAGGTATTCGCGATCCCTGAAGATCAGGACCGCTTGGCCGATATGACGAAGATTGGCTCCTTGGGTACATCGCCGTGGGGCCCCTCAGTTCCCGTATCCACACCCGCGATCAAATCGATGATATCCATGCCTTCGACCACCTCGGCAAAAACCGCGTAACCAAAATCGCGGATCCCATGATCCAGCGCATCGTTGTCACTGAGGTTCACAAAAAACTGCGACGTTGCACTATTGATGTCTTGCGTACGTGCCATCGATAGCGTGCCACGGAGGTTCTGCAAACCGTTGTCAGCTTCGTTTGTGATGGGGTCGCGTGTGTCTTTTTGCTTCATGTCTTTGGTGAACCCACCACCTTGGATCACAAACCCGGAAATCACACGATGAAAAATCGTCCCGTCATAGTGTCCATCGTCCACGTACGTCAAAAAGTTATCAACGGTGATCGGCGCCTTTTCCGTATACAGATCAATTTTGACGTTCCCCTTCGTCGTTTCAAACGTGACCATCTGGGCTCTCCCAACCTATCTTTTACGTGAGAAGGACAAGTATAACGATCCACAGCAACACTACTTGGCTGCAACAGCCGATCTTGGAATACGAATATTCTCCACGAGCTGTTGTACTTCAATGGGCGGCGGGGCCGTGAACCGAGAGACCACCGTGGCCACTGCGAAGTTTAACATCATGCCCACGGCTCCAATGCCTTCGGGCGAAATACCCCACCACCAATGTTCGGCGGTGTTGAGTTCGGGACTGACGAACTTGAAGTATACGATATACCCGGCGGTGAACAGCAACCCCAAAATCATACCGGAAATCGCACCTTCCCGATTCATGCGTTTCCAAAAAATCCCCATGAGGATAGCCGGGAAAAAGGACGCCGCCGCCAGACCAAACGCAAAGGCCACTACCTGTGCTACGAAACCCGGCGGGTTTATTCCAAAATAACCGGCAATCACGACCGCCACGCCGGCCGCAATCCGAGCCGCCAGCAGCTCACCCCTTTCGGTGATGTTGGGTTTGATTCCCTTCTTGAGGAGGTCGTGGGCAACTGCGGTAGATATGACGAGCAAAAGCCCCGCGGCGGTAGAGAGTGCCGCCGCAAGCCCACCGGCCGCTACCAACCCCACAACCCAATTCGGCAAGCCGGCGATTTCCGGGTTTGCCAACACCATGATGTCACGATCGATGGTCAATTCGTTTTCCGGGATTCCATCAACCGCAGTCGTGACGCCGGTGTACTGGATGGTGCCGTCCCCGTTTCGATCGTCGAATGTGATGAGTCCGGTAGCTTCCCAATTTGAAAACCACTCCGGTACGTTTTCATACGGGGTGTTCGAAACAGTATCCAACAAGTTGGTCCGAGCAAACGCCGCAACGGCGGGGGCCGTCGTGTATAAAAGCGCAATGAAGATGAGTGCCCATCCGGCCGAAATACGAGCGGCCGCAACCTTCGGTACGGTATAAAAACGTACGATGACGTGAGGCAAACCCGCCGTACCCACCATCAACGCCGCCGTGATGGCAAAGACATCTATCGTGGACTTGCTGCCATCGGTGTACGCATCAAACCCGAGCTGCGTATTGAGACCGTCGAGACGATCCAACAGGTACGTTCCGGAACCATCCGCAAGTGTGTCACCAAATCCAAGTTGCGGCACGACGTTTCCGGTCATGACAATCGAAATGAAGATCGCAGGAACGAGATAGGCGAAAATAAGCACACAGTACTGCGCCACCTGGGTGTACGTGATGCCCTTCATTCCGCCCAGTACTGCATAGAAAAAAACAATCCCCATGCCGATAAAAACGCCCACGGCAATATCAACATCGAGGAAACGGGAAAACACGATGCCCACGCCTCGCATCTGACCAGCCACATACGTAAAGGAGATAAAAATGGCGCATATTACGGCAACGACACGTGCGACCTGGGAGTAGTACCGATCACCCACAAAATCCGGGACCGTGAATTTCCCAAACTTTCGCAGATACGGTGCCAGCAGAAGGGCAAGTAATACGTATCCGCCCGTCCATCCCATCAAGTACACTGATCCGTCACGCCCCATGAACGAGATCAGTCCTGCCATGCCAATGAAGGAAGCCGCACTCATCCAATCGGCCGCGGTCGCCATTCCATTGAGCACCGGTGGCACACGTCCGCCCGCAATGTAGAACTCGCCTGTGGTACGCGCACGCGACCATATTGCCACACCGATATAGACGGCGAACGATGTTCCAACCATGACGAAGGTCCACGCTTGCACGCTCACGAGCTGTCCTCGTCATCCTCATGCACACCGTATGCTCGATCGAGACGATTCATCAGTATCACATACGCAAAGATGAGTACCACGAAAACATAGATGGATCCTTGTTGCGCGAACCAAAACCCAAGTTTGAAGCCACCGATCCGAATTCGATCCAACTGCTCTACAAACAGGATGCCAAACCCGTATGACACCAGGAACCACACCCCGAGAAGAACACCGAGATACCGTAGGTTGGTCTTCCAGTACTCAACACGTTTCTGTTCTTGCATCACGGCCACCCCAGAAAACTGAGTTGGAAAAAGGAGTTTTCACGTGCAAGGATGAGGCCGTCGTCTGCTTTCCGCGACCCACCTCTCCCAGCCGACTGCATTATAGTTTTGTCGGCCGTCCGCGCCAGCGAGCGTGTCCCATGTGGCAGGCTAGCCGCAACTCCTGGAAGACCGTATTGTTTCGGCGTTCAAACTCCACGGTCATCACGTGCCGTGATTGAGGCCCTCACCGCTCGGAAGTACACGGCATGACTCACGTAACGTTATCCAAGCGAGGGTTCGGAGAAACTGCTCGCCAAGACGCTTGGTGGCTCCAACCCACAACCGTCTTGGTGCTGCTCAGCGGATTTATCGGTTACATGACATGGGCCGCTTTTCAGGGTCAGTATTACCATTTCGGACCGTATCTCTCGCCACTCTACTCACCGGAAATTTTCGGTGAATCTCATCACAGTTGGTTTGGGCCCAAACCGGGGATTTGGCCAACGTGGTTGCCCTGGTCTCCTGCTTTTCTCATTCTTTGGGCACCCGGTGGTTTCCGATTCACATGTTATTACTATCGAGGCGCGTACTACAAAGCCTTTTGGAGTGATCCACCATCATGCACCGTGGGCGAACCGCGTAAGTCCTATCGCGGGGAAAACTCTTTCCCACTGATTCTCCAAAACGTACATCGATACTTCCTTTACCTTGCGCTTGTGTTTCTTGTGTTTCTCACCTGGGATGCCTGGAAGGCTCTTTGGTTTGACAATCCCGTCACCGGAACGACCGAGTTCGGGATTGGTGTTGGCACTTTGGTCTTGATACTGAACGTCGTATTCCTCGGTTCGTACACCCTCGGATGTCACTCACTCCGTCACCTGATCGGTGGCCGCCTCAATCTGCTCTCCAAGTCACCCGCGCGATCTTTCGGTTATCGCTGCGCGAGTTGTCTTAACCGTCGCCACATGTTGTGGGCCTGGACAAGCCTGACGTGGGTGACGTTCTCGGATCTCTACATCCGACTCTGCGCCATGGGCATCTGGACGGACTGGAGAATTCTGTAATGGCCGAGTATGAGACACATGAGTACGACGTGATTGTTGTGGGTGCGGGTGGCGCCGGTCTCCGGGCCGCCATCGCCGCCTCCGATGAAGGTGCATCCGTCGGTCTTATTTGCAAATCGTTGTTGGGAAAGGCCCACACCGTCATGGCTGAAGGCGGGGTCGCGGCCGCGATGGCAAACGTAGATGATCGCGACTCCTGGCGTGTCCATTTCGCTGACACAATGCGTGGTGGTCAGTATCTGAACAATTGGCGTATGGCGCAGCTCCACGCCCAACAAGCACCCGATCGCGTACGCGAATTAGAAGCATGGGGTGCACTATTCGACCGAACCAAAGACGGCCGAATCCTCCAACGAAATTTTGGCGGACACGCATACCCCAGACTTGCGCACGTGGGAGATCGGACCGGTCTGGAAATGATCCGAACACTCCAAGACCATGGTGTGCATCAGGGATTGTCGGTTCATATGGAGTGTACAATCACGCAACTGATCAAAGACGGATCTCGGGTGACGGGCGCGTTCGCGTATGACCGTGAGCGAGGCAGGTTCCGTGTCTTTCGCGCCGGCGCCATCATTCTTGCAACAGGTGGGATCGGGCGGGCATTTCAGATCACGAGTAACAGCTGGGAATACACCGGTGACGGACATTCGCTGGCGTACCACGCCGGCGCCGATCTCGTGGACATGGAGTTCGTGCAATTTCACCCTACCGGCATGGTGTGGCCGCCAAGTGTGAAAGGAATCCTCGTGACGGAAGGTGTCCGAGGCGAGGGCGGTGTTCTCAAAAATAAAGACGGGCGCCGGTTCATGTTTGATGATATTCCGCCACTCTACGTAAACCAAACGGCCGATAATGAGGACGAGGGTTGGCGGTATACACAAGGCGACCGGACCGCTCGACGACCACCGGAGTTATTAACACGCGACCACGTGGCGCGATGCATCGTGCGTGAAATACGAGAAGGTCGCGGCAGCCCTCATGGTGGCGTATTCCTCGACATCGCATGGATCAAAGACAGACTGCCAAACGCCGAAGAACGTATCAAGAAAAAACTTCCGAGCATGTACCATCAGTTCAAGGAGTTGGCGGACATCGACATTACAAAACAACCCATGGAGGTCGGACCAACCACCCACTATGCAATGGGTGGCATTCGCGTGGACGGCGACACGCAGATGTCTACAGTCGATGGCTTGTTCGCCGCGGGCGAATGCGCTGCGGGCCTGCACGGCGCAAACCGACTCGGCGGCAACTCGTTATCCGATCTACTTGTATTCGGGAAACTCGCTGGTGAACACGCGGCCAAGTACGCGAACGAACATGGCACCACGACCATAGATAGGGATCAAGTCGAACACGCCGCCACCGATGCCCTGGCTCCTTTTGATCGTGCCGGGAACAAAAACGAGGGGCCCTACGACATCCAGCGCTCACTGCAAGAACTTATGCAACAAAAGGTGGGCATCGTCCGCGAACAAACCGAAATGAACGAAGCCATTGGCGAAATCGAAAAGCTCAACACCGCACAGGCACAAGTCGCCGTAACAGGCAATCGCGAATACAACCCCGGCTGGCACACCGCATTGGACCTGCCAAGTTTAATGACGGTGGCCGAAGCCGTTGCCCGTGCCGCCGTAACGAGACAAGAAAGCCGCGGTGCACACTTCAGAGC